>NZ_JBHNYO010000012.1:0-193049 GCF_054960675.1 Rhodococcus sp. PSi06 | reverse complement strand
GGGGGGCCCCCCCCCCCCCCCCCCACCTCGATCGACCCGGCTTCCCATGGCAGATGGTCGTACCGCTGTCGCTGGTGGGGGCAGGCCTGGGTTCGGTGATCGCGCCGCTGCAGGCCACCATTGTCGCCCGCGTGCGACCCGATGCCATCGGTTCCGCGTCGGGGATCATGCCGACGGTCCAACAGGTCGGGTCCGCGGTGGGTACTGCGGTCGCCGGTGCCGTGTACTTCGCGCTGCTCCCTGCGCAGGCGGGGGCAGCCGATCACCTGGACGCTCAGCGCACCGTGCTGTTCGGAATGGCCGTGACCATGGCCGTGGCCACCGCTGTCGCGATGGCACTGCCGCGAGGCGACCGAGTCGACACCGAATACGCGCCGGCACCCGTGACGGCACCCCAGAGGTCGCCGTGACGGAAATTCCGCCCAACGAACATCATCGAGCCGAACATCATCGAGCCGAACTTCGATGCGAGCAATCCCCGGTCCGCACAATGGCCCGGGCCCAATGGAAATCGAGAAGAGCTTCTACCATGCGCCGCACCCTCTTGACCCTGACGACCGCCGTCGGGCTGATGTCGATGTTGTTGGTCACCGCACCACAGGCCTCGGCTGCGCCCACCGACCCGACACCGGTGCCCGGAACGCTCTACGCGTCGGTACCGGATCTGTCCGGTTTCCAGAACGGTGATGTCGTTGCCAACAGACGTTTTTCGAGTCCCCTGTACCCCGGTGCCGACATCTGGCAGCTCCAGTATCGATCGTCCGATTCCAGGGGCGACGCGATCGCCGCAGTGACCACAGTTCTCGCGCCGGCGAACCGCGTACCCGGTGCGCCACTGCTGTCCTATCAGCCGTTCGTCAACGCGCTCGGGTTGCAGTGCGCACCATCGGAATCGCTGTTCGGTGCCGATCCGACGACCGGCGTCCAGGAGCGCGAATTCCTGAACCTGGCTCTGATGCGCGGATGGTCGGTAGCCGTTCCCGATCATCTCGGACCCAAAAGCGCCTACGGCGCAGCCAAATTGGGTGGTCAGATCACACTCGACGGCATCCGCGCCGCCCAGCGGGTCCCCGAACTCGGATTGTCGGGCGGCCCCGTCGGAATGGCCGGGTACTCCGGTGGCGGAATGGCGACGGCCTGGGCGGCAGCGCTCGCTCCGAGCTATGCACCCGAGTTGAACATCGTCGGTGCTGCTGCGGGCGGCGTTCCTGCCGACCTGGACAACATCGCTCGCTCGCTCGGCTTCCAGCCGCACCAGGCGTTCGGGCTCGCATTCGCCGCCGCTCTGGGCCTCGAACGCGAGTACCCCGATCGGCTGCCGATCACCGCGCAGCTCAACCCTGCCGGCCTGGCGTTGAAGGATCAGGTCTCCAACGCCTGCACACCGGTGATCCTGGCCACCGGAGCGTTCAAGAGCGCTCTTGCGGTCTCGACCAACACCTCGTTGGTGGACAGCCCGGAGGCGCAGCAGATCATCGACGAGAACAGCTTGGTGAACTATCCGGGCGTTCCCACCGCACCCACGCTTCTCTGGGGAAGTGACCGGGATCCCCTGATACCGATCGCCGCCTTGCGGGACACCGCTGCGCGGTACTGCGCGAGTGGTGCCACCCTGCAGTTCGACGTCGTTCATGCCCCGCAGCACATCCAAGCGGCGTTCGAGGGTCTGCCCGCTGCGCTCACTTTCCTGGACAACAGGTTTCGGGGTGTCGCACCGCCGACGAACTGTGTCCGATGAAATTGTTCTCGACCGTGGTCGGTGTCACCGCGTCCGCTCTGGTCGTGGCGGCCGCGCCCGCTCATGCTGCGGACCTTCCGGTGCTGGCTCCGCAATCGTTCGGCACATTCTCGGTGCAGACGCGATACTTCGACGTCGCAGTGGGTCCTGAGCGGGATCAGCACTGCACCGTCGTGGGCGACGTCTACGTTCCGGATGGCCTGGGCCCGGACAACCGGGCTCCGGCCATCCTGGCCAGCAACGGTTTCGGCGGATCCAAGGACGATCAAGCAGGTGCTGCGGCGAGATTCGCCACCCACGGCTACGTGGTTCTGTCGTACTCCGCGTTGGGCTTCGGTGGCTCGACGTGCAAGATCTACTTCGCCGATCCCGATTACGACGGCGTCGCCGCATCGGACCTCATCGGCTACCTCGCCGGTGACAACGCCGGCGTGTTCACCGACGCCGCTCTCTCGAACCGAGCCCCCTCACTGGACGTGGTTCGCCTCGATGCTCCGCAGGATCCCCGCGTCGGCTATCTCGGTGGTTCCTACGCCGGTGCAACGGGATTGGCGACTGCGGCGGTGGATTCGCGCCTCGACACGGTGGCGTCGATGATCACGTGGAACGACCTCGCTCACTCACTGGCCCCCGACGGTTCCGGACGCAGGCCCGTCGGGCCGGTCAAGAGCGTCTTCGGTTCGGCGTTCCTGGCGGCCGGAGCAGTCCTGGCCGGTCCGGGCGGGTACGCGGCCGATCCCGCGCGGGCAGAGGGATGTCCGAACTACGCCCAGTGGGTGTGCGATGCCGCGTCCGCATTCGCGGACAACCGGGAACCCGATTCGGGAACCGTCGCGGCGATGCGGCACGTCTCGCCGGCGGACTATCTCGATCGAGTCGATGTCCCGGTTCTGCTCACCCAGGGCCAGAAGGATTCTCTGTTCAGCCTGGACGAGGCAGCCGCCACCTTCGAGACTCTGCGGGCGCGTGGAGTGGAAACGTCCATGGTCTGGCACTCGTGGGGACACAACGATCGGAAGGGCTACCCGGGAGAGTTCGACATCAAGGCCCCCGACCCGTTCAACCAACACGAAGCGGCGCTGGTGGGAAATTGGCTCGACCGGCACCTCAAGGACAAGGACGTCGACCCGGGGCCGGCATTCACCTACTTCCGAGACTGGGTGCCCTACAACGGCGTCGCGTCGCCGGCATACGAGGAGTCGCAGACGTTCCCCGTCGGCACCGGACGCATGTTCCAGTTGGCCGACGGCACTCTGTCCCAGGGCGACGCCCCGAGTGGTGCGTGGACACAGACGATTCGGGATGCAGGCAGTCCGATGCACACCACTCTCGGCCTCCCGAACATTGCTGCGGAACTGCCAGTTCCTCGCGTCTCTCTACCAGGTTCTGCCGCTACCTGGACAACCGCGCCGCTGACCGAACCCGTCGACGTCGTCGGCGCACCGGAACTGTCCATCAGCCCCACGGTGTCCGGGCCGGCAACCGTGTACGTCACCGTCGTCGACGTGGCACCGAACGGCACGCGGAGTCCGATTCACGGACTCGTCGCACCCGCTGTTCTCACACAATCCTCGGACCCGGTGTCCATGTCGCTACCCAGCATCGTCCATCGATTCGACCGCGGCCACCGCGTGGGCGTCGACATCACCGCGTCCGACCCGTCCTTCGCCGGTGGACCCGGCCCAGCAAACGTCACTTTCTCTTCGACGGATTCGACCAACCGACTCTCTTTGCCCACAGTGCCGTGACACTCCGATCTGCTTACTCCGAAAGGCTCGCCGTGATCCGCAAACTCCTCGTCCTGGGGTCCATTCTGGTGGCGCTCTGCGCTTCCCTGTTCGCAACGGGCGCAACAGCTTCGGCTGCCCCTGCGCCGACTGCCCCCGATCCGGACGTCTTCTACGCGGCACCGGCCGACATCGCCGATCACGCGCCGGGTGACATCCTCGCCAGCCGTCGGGCCGACGCATGGATGTACCCCAACACCGACATCTGGCAGCTCAAGTACCGGTCGACCAACTCCGCCGGTGCTCCCGTTGCCGCGGTGACGACCGTGCTGATGCCGCGCGGTAAAGGCGCGGGAACGCCGCTCGTGTCCTACCAGGCCGTCATCAATGCCCTGGGTGTGAAATGTGCACCCTCGCACGGCCTCTTCACGTACGAGATCGGTGAAGCTCCGAGCCTGTACGTCGGAATGGTCGCCCGCGGTTGGGCGGTTGCGGTGCCGGACTACCTCGGACCGACCGGTGCCTACGGCGCTGCCGAGTACGAGGGTCGGTTGACGCTCGACGGTGTGCGGGCCGTGCAGAACTTCGAGCAGTTGCCGCTGAAGGACAGCCCGGTCGCTCTGCTCGGTTACTCCGGAGGCGCACTGGCGACATCGTGGGCCGGTGCGATGGCACCCACCTACGCCCCCGAGCTCAACATCGTGGCCAGCGTGCACGGCGGAACGCCTGCCGACCTGGGATTGATCGCAAAGAACCTGGGCTACAGCGCGATTCCGCACCCGGCCTTCGGCATGGCGTTGGCGGCATCGCTCGGACTCGAACGTGAATACCCCACCGAGTTCCCGGTCTCGGAAAACCTCAATGCGGCAGGCCTGGCTCTGCGAGATCGCGTCAGTAACGAATGCCGGCGCCCCATCATCATCGGCGGAGCGTTCAAGAGCGCGAGAGACCTGTCGAACGTCGACATCGCGTCGCTGCCCTCAGCGCAGGCGGTGTTGAAGAAGAACAGCCTCGTCGACTACGAAGGCGTCCCCACGGCACCGGTCTACATCTGGCACGGCATCAACGACTTCATCACCCCGTTCGCGCCGGTGAAGGAAACAGTCGATCGCTACTGCGCAGCAGGTGCCACAGTGCAATTCCGCGCGTACCCGTTGGCTGAGCACTTCAGCGGATCGCTCGTCGGACTGCCCGAGGCCTACGCCTACGTGGACGCACGATTCCGAGGTGAGCCGGCACCGTCCAATTGCGGCTGATGTCCGCTCGGTGGTGACCTCACACCCTTTTTGTCGACTGCGCGCCCCTGCTCCGAAGTGAGCGGGGGCGCGCAGTCGGTAGTAGGGGTGTGAGGTTGCCGTGGAACCGGGACGCTGTTCGCCGCGTCCAACCGACTGTGAGTAGAACGCGGTTATGGGTGGCGGGGTTGGTCGCAGCGATGACGCTGGTCTCCGGATGTGGTGAGTCGACGTCGGGTGCGCCGGTTTCCGAGCCGACGACATCGACGGTTGCCGCGCCGGTCGCAGCCGAGCCATGGGATCCGTGCACCATCCCGGACAGTGCCGTCGAGGCAGCGGGATTGGACGTGGGAAGCAAGAGCTCGAATCTGTTCGGAGACGCCCCGCTGTCCAACGACTGGAAGACGTGTGTCTGGACCGACCCCGACCCTGGGTCGTGGTATTTCCTGGGAGTATTTTCCTCGACTCACGACCTCGAGTATGTAGAAGCGAACGACCAGTTCGACAGCTTCACTCCCGTTGACGAAGACGGTTTCGTGCAATTTCGACGTACTGCGAATTACGAAGAAGTCAGCTGCGGCACCGCGTATGAAGTGACCGGGGGAATCCTGTACTTCATTCTCGATGGAAGGGCTGGACGCGATCCGGCGGGGGATCCGTGTTCGGAAATCGGGCGGGTCACGAAATCGTTGCAGACCAACCTGCCCACGCGGGCACGGTAGACAGAAAGGCTCCGGTTCGATGGCTTCTGGAAACGGTGATCTGTTCGAGTCGATGCAGTATTGGCGAGAACTCTCGGAGCGCGCCGAATCAGGGTTGATGGAAATTCCCGCGGACGTTGCTTCTCGGTGCGACCAGGTCTGCGCTGACTACATCGACCACTTGGCAGGCATGCTGGGGAAAACGAAGTTTCTCGTCGATCTCGACGCATTCGGCGAACTACCGTCGGCCCAGATGTTGGGTGCGAAGTTCAAGCGACTGGCCGATGGCGATGAAGGCTCGGCCGCTGTTGTCATCCGTCAGCACATCGAGGTCATCGAATTGATGCGCTCGGTGTTTCGCCGCTATTTCGTCGAAACCGACGCTGTCGATCAGAGTGTGGGAGCTCGGATCGGCGGTATCGGAGCGGATCTGGGGGAGTAGGTCTACAACCTCACACCCTTTTTCGAGACCGCGCACCCCCGCTATGCGCTGAACTCCGGCGCGCAGTCGGCAGAAAGGGTGTGAGGTCCCGCCACCGATTGCGTCGCATGACTTAGTCTGCGAGCGTGAATCTCTCCACTGGGCGTCTGGTGCCGATGCGACCGCGCGATCCGAACGAACCGCATCGCGCTGCGAGTCCGCTCGAATTGTTCTTCGACCTCGTGTTCGTCGTGGCCGTGAGTATCGCCGCGGTGCAGCTCCATCACGCGCTCACCGAGAACCACGTCGCCGACGGTCTGCTCAGCTACGTGCTGGTGTTCTTCGCGATCTGGTGGGCGTGGATGAACTTCACGTGGTTCGCCACGTCCTTCGATACCGACGACTGGCTGTATCGGACGTTGACCGTGGTGCAGATGGCCGGCGTGCTGGTGCTCGCTGCCGGAGTCGAATCGGCGTTCGTGGACAAGGATTTCGTGATCGTGGTGCTCGGCTACGTGGTGATGCGCGTGGCGATGGTGACGCAATGGGTTCGAGCATCGCGGTCGAGTGAATACAAGAAAACTGCGCTGACGTACGCGACGGGGATTGCGGGAGTTCAGGTTCTGTGGATTCTGTGGCTGCTGCTCTTCGACGGCACGGCCGCCATCATCGTGTTCTTCGTACTGGCAGCGGCGGAGATGTCGGTTCCCCTGATCGCCGAACGCAGCGGGGCAACCCCGTGGCACCCGCACCACATCACCGAACGCTACGGGCTTTTCACACTGATACTGCTCGGCGAAAGCCTGCTCGCATCGGCCAATGCCATCATCGAAGCGCTGCACGACGAGACGGCACTGGCTCCGTTGATCGCCATTTCCGTCCTCACTCTCGTCGTCACCGCGAGCCTGTGGTGGATCTACTTCTGGCCGCCGCATCACCGGGCGATCGGAAAATTCGGAAACTCGCTGATGTACGGATACACGCACTTCTTCATCTTCGCCGCGGCGGGCGCGTTCTCGGCCGGCATCGAGGTCGAGATCGACGTCCTGACCGAGCACAGCAAGCTCGGCGACGTCGCCGCGTCGTTCACCGTGACGATCCCGATCGCGGTGTTCGTCCTCGGCGTCTGGCTCGTAGCCATCCGCGCCCACGCGGACCGCGTCGTGAACATCGCAGTTCCGGTCGGTGCTGTGCTCGTGTTGCTCGACCCGATCATCCCCATCCCGATCACCCTGACCGCAGTGGTCATGATCGTCGTCGTCGGCGTGCTCGTCGCACGCGGGCCAACCGAGGTCGAGCATGAGAAACTGACCACATGAGTATCGGAACCCTGATTCTGCTTCGTCACGGCGAGAGCGAATGGAACGCGTCCAACCAGTTCACCGGCTGGGTCGACGTGAAACTGACCGAGAAGGGCGAAGCCGAGGGCAAGCGCGCCGGCCAGCTCCTCGCCGAGGCGGGTGTGCTGCCCGACCTGCTGTACACCTCGTTGCTACGTCGGGCGATCAGCACCGCGAACCTCGCGCTCGACGCCGCCGATCGGCACTGGATCCCGGTCGTGCGTGATTGGCGCTTGAACGAGCGGCACTACGGCGCACTGCAGGGCTTGAACAAGGCCGAGACCAAGGACAAGTACGGCGACGAGCAGTTCATGCTGTGGCGTCGTAGCTACGACACCCCGCCGCCTGCGATCGAGGTCGGCAGCGAGTTCAGCCAGGACGCCGATCCTCGTTACGCCGAGCTGGACAGTGTTCCGCTGACCGAATGCCTCGCCGATGTGGTCGAGCGGCTGATTCCGTACTTCGAGGAGACGATCGTCGCCGATCTGAAGGCCGGCAAGACGGTGCTGGTCGCGGCCCACGGCAACTCGCTGCGCGCGCTGGTGAAGTACCTCGACAAGATCTCCGACGAGGACATCGCCGGACTGAACATTCCCACCGGCATTCCGTTGCAGTACGACCTCGCCGAGGTCGACGGACGGCTCGAGCCGACCAACCCGGGCGGTACCTACCTCGATCCGGAAGCTGCGGCCGCGGGTGCTGCTGCGGTGGCGAACCAGGGCGGTCAGTAGCTCCGTCACGCAGAAACCGGCAGTTTGTCGAAACTGCAGGTGAACGAACGAAGAACACTGCCGACGAGGACTATGACGACCAGGGAAATGCCTGCACCCTGCGTATGTGAGCCGTCCATCGAACGTACGATTCCGGTGTGAGTGTTGCATCGGCCGTACTACTGGCAATTGCCACGGCCTTCGTGGGATACCTCGTCGGCGGTGTTCTCATTCCGTATCTCAACACTCGACACTCGGAGCGTCGCCGCGCCACGTCCGGTCTGACGATGTCGCAGGTACTGGACCTGATCGTGCTCGCGTCGGAGAGCGGTATCGCCGTCGTGGATCAATTTCACGACGTCGTGCTGTCGAATCCGCGGGCAGAAGAGCTCGGTCTGGTGCGTAATCGTGCCATCGACGAGCGGGCCTGGGCTGCGGCGACGAAAGTGCTGTCCGACGGCAATCCCGTCGAAGTCGACCTCAGCTCCAAGCCCCCGCGGCCCGGCCGCGACAAGATCGCCGTGCGATGCGTCGCGCGGTTGCTCAGCAAGGAAGACCGGCGCTTCGTGGTGCTCTTCGCCGACGACGATTCCGAGCAGGTACGGATGGAGGCGACGCGCCGCGACTTCGTGGCCAACGTCAGTCACGAACTCAAGACGCCGGTCGGTGCGATGAGCCTGCTGGCCGAGGCGCTGCTCGAATCCGCCGACGATCCCGATTCCGTCCGGCACTTCGGCGAAAAGGTCGTCGCCGAATCCAAACGGTTGGGCAACATGGTGACCGAGCTGATCGCGCTCTCGCGACTGCAGGGGGCCGAGAAGCTGCCGGACCTCGAGGTCGTCGACGTCGACACCGTCGTCAACGAAGCCATGGACCGCTCCAAGCTCGCCGCCGAGAACGCCGGCATCTCCGTCACCACCGATCACCCGAGCGGACTCGAAGTACTCGGCGATCAAGCGCTGCTGGTGACGGCGCTCGCCAACCTGATCCAGAATGCGATCGCCTACTCCTCCAACGGATCACCGGTGTCGGTGAGCCGGGCACTGCGCGGGGCGAATGTCGCGTTCGCCGTCACCGACCGCGGAATCGGGATCGCCAAGGCGGACCAGGAACGCGTCTTCGAGAGATTCTTCCGCGTCGACAAAGCTCGGTCGCGGGCCACCGGCGGCACAGGCCTGGGCCTGGCCATCGCCAAACACGTCGCAGCCAACCACAACGGCAGCATCTCGTTGTGGAGCAAGCTGGGCACCGGATCCACCTTCACCCTCCAGATCCCCGCGTACTTCGAAGAAGAAGACGACGCTGCGGTTACAGAAAGAGAGAATCAGTGACCAACGTTCTGATCGTGGAAGACGAAGAGTCGTTGGCCGATCCACTGGCCTTCCTGCTCCGCAAAGAAGGATTCGAGGCAACCGTCGTCGGCGACGGACCGTCGGCCCTTGCGGAATTCGATCGCGCCGGTGCAGACATCGTGCTGCTCGATCTCATGCTTCCCGGCATGAGCGGAACCGACGTCTGCAAGCAATTGCGTTCGCGCTCAGGCGTTCCCGTCATCATGGTGACCGCACGCGACAGTGAGATCGACAAGGTGGTCGGTCTGGAACTGGGAGCGGACGATTACGTCACCAAGCCGTACTCGGCTCGTGAATTGATCGCTCGCATCCGCGCCGTGCTGCGCCGCGGCAGCGACGCCGAGGTGGACGGCGGAACCGACACCGGGGTACTCGAAGCCGGCCCGGTACGAATGGACGTCGAGCGTCACGTGGTGATGGTCGGATCCGATCAGATCACGTTGCCGCTCAAGGAGTTCGACTTGCTCGAATACTTGCTGCGCAATTCCGGGCGGGTACTGACTCGGGGACAGTTGATCGACCGAGTGTGGGGTGCCGATTACGTGGGCGACACCAAGACGCTCGATGTGCACGTCAAGCGACTGCGCTCGAAGATCGAGTCCGACCCGGCCAAGCCGGAGCACCTCGTGACCGTGCGCGGACTGGGTTACAAGCTCGAGGGGTAGAGCCTGCGGCATGTGAGTGCTGAGCCCGCGGTCGTTCCGCGGGCTCCACTCCGGTCCTCGTAGTGGGCTACGAGGTTTCGCTCACATGCGGCGCAGCGGCTCTATCGACGCTGAGCCTCACGGGTAGCCGGATGCACTGCGATCAGCCCGAGGCCACGGCGACGCTTGCACAGCGACGCGAGTTCCTCGTAGGCCGCCTTGCCGAGCAGCTCGGTCAACTCGGGCTTGTAGGACTCGAACACCTGCTTCGCCCCCACATGGGCGTCGGGGGAGCCGGAGCAGTACCAGTGCAGATCGAGTCCGCCCTCGCCCCAACCGCGTCGGTCGTATTCACCGATCGTGGTCTTGAGGATTTCGGAGCCGTCGGGCCGCGTCACCCAATCCTGGGTGCGCCGGATCGGTAACTGCCAGCACACGTCGGGTTTGACCTCGAGCGGTTCGATGCCCTTGCGCAGCGCCATCGAGTGCAGCGCGCAGCCGATGCCGCCCTCGAACCCGGGTCGGTTCTGGAAGATGCAGGCACCCTTGTACCGGCGGGTGCGCAGGGACTGCTCGTCGTCGAGATCGTCGTATTCGACGTATCCCTTCTTGCCCAGGCCCTTGTCCATGAGCTGCCAGTCCCGCGGGGTGAGCAACTTCACCGACTCGTCGAGCTTGCGTTTGTCGTCCTCGTCGGACAGGAACGCGCCGTGCGAGCAGCACCCGTCGTCGGGCCTGCCCTCGACGGTTCCCTGGCATGCCGGGGTGCCGAACACGCAGGTCCAGTTGGACAACAGCCAGGTGAGATCGGCAGCGATGAGATGTTCGGGATTGTCCGGATCGGGGAATTCCACCCATTCTCTGGGGAAATCCATCTCGACCTCTGCGGCGAACGGCTGCTGCTCAGAACCTGCTGTCACAAACGACGACGCTAGACCCAGTACCGTGGGCATGTGCGATTAGGGGTGCTCGACGTCGGTAGCAACACGGTGCATCTGCTCGTAGTGGATGCGCACCGTGGTGCTCACCCCACCCCGATGAGCTCGAGCAAGGCCACCTTGCGGCTCTCGGAGAACACCGATTCGTTCGGGAACATCACTGCCGAGGGCGCGGATCGCCTCGTGAACGAGGTTCGTGAGTTCGCGGCCATCGCCGAGCGGTCGGGCTGCAGCGAGCTGATGGCATTCGCCACCTCCGCCGTTCGCGACGCCTACAACTCGGAGGACGTGCTCGCTCGGGTTCTCGCCGAAACCGGCGTTTCCCTGCAGACACTGTCCGGGGTCGACGAGGCGCGGTTGACGTTTCTCGCGGTCCGACGCTGGTACGGCTGGAGCGCCGGACGCATCCTCGGACTCGACATCGGCGGCGGATCGCTCGAACTCACCAGCGGAAGTGACGAGAACCCCGATGTGGCGTTCTCGCTGCAGCTCGGTGCCGGTCGCCTCACCCGCGATTGGCTCGACGAGGATCCCCCCGGAAAGCGTCGTATCGCGGTCCTTCGGGATTGGCTGGACGCCGAACTCGCGACTCCGGCCAAGGAATTGTTGGCTGCGGGCGAGGCGGACCGTGCTGTGGGAACGTCGAAGACCTTCCGTTCGTTGGCTCGCTTGACCGGTGCCGCGCCCTCCGCGGCCGGTCCAAGGGTGACCAGAACTCTGACGGCGAGCGGCTTGAGACAACTCATAGCCTTCATATCGCGGATGACGGCCGCGGACCGTGCAGAATTGGAAGGCGTCAGCGCCGACAGGTCACCACAACTGGTGGCCGGGGCATTGGTAGCGGAGGCGAGCATGCGGGCATTGTCGGTGGAGTCACTCGAGATCTGCCCGTGGGCGCTCAGGGAAGGTTTGATTTTGAGGAAGCTGGACACCGAAACCGACGGCGATCTGGTGGTGAGTTCGAGATGAGCGAGAACAATCCGGACGACACCGGGCAGATCTCGGTTGCCGAGCTGTTGGCTCGAAACGGGCAGAAGACGAACCTGAGTTCGGGCGGACGCCGTCGCCGAGGCGTCAAGGGCGGCATCTCGGTCGCCGAGCTCACCGGTGAGATCCCGGTCGTCCGCGACGAGCCGAGCAGCCGTAGCGCACCGGTGGTGGAACCGCCTGCTTCGACACCTGCCGATCGGGAGACTCCCGCCGCGGCCCGAGTCGAGGCCGACGACAACCGCGCGACACCCGACGGCGGGCCCCCATTCGTGTCCTCGCGGCCACAACCCGCACGGCCGCAGACCGCTCGTCCGACGGCATTTCAACCGGTGGGCAGGCGCGACAAGCAGCAGCCCGAACCCGAACTCCTGTCCGGTTCCACCACGGTGGCCGGTGACCTGCTGAATCGGTCTCACGACGACACCGAGCGCGGTCAGCGCGCGAGTGCACCCGGGACGCCGTCGGATCGGCGGCCGTACGGATCCACCGCGGCCGAACAAGGACGGACTCGCAAGCCCTCCGGTTTCGACGCGCCGCGCCAGGTCGAGGTGGCCGAGCCCAACACCGACGTCACCCCACGGGCAGCGGTTCTCGATGTCGACGACGTCGCCAAGACGGCGGTGTCGCCGCGTATTGCACGCCCCGCCGAGACGGCCCCCGCCCCGCGCAAGGGCGCGCCGACGGGGAAGGCTGCGCCCGGAGTCGGGCGCGCATCGACCGAGAAGTCCGCCGCGACCACCGAGGTCGTCGATCTCGTGAAGCCGGACGCGGTGGCTGTGGACGACACTGCTGCGGCGTCGGACACCGAGTCGAACGGTAAGGACGAAGGATCCCGATCCGGGCGTCGTGCTCCGGCTGCCAAGAGCAAGGGCGGCGCCGTTCGGCAATGGCTGGTGCTCGTCGGACAGGCCGTGGTGGCCGTCGTGGTCGGCGCACTGCTGTTCAAGGGCTTCGAGCAACTGTGGGACGTGTTGCCGTGGGTTGCCTTGGTGCTGTCGGTACTGGTGATCGTCGGTCTCGTCGCCGTAGTGAGAATTCTGCGGCGCACCGACGATCTGATATCGATCGTCATCGCCATTGCCGTCGGTGTGTTCGTGACGCTCGGTCCGCTCGCCTTCCAGCTCAGTACCGGCTGAGCCGGCACCACGATGGCTGCGCAGCGAATACACGTCGGACTGTCCACGGCCTCGGTGTACCCGCAGAACACCGAGGCAGCGTTTCGCTACGCGGCCGATCTGGGGTACGACGGCGTCGAGCTGATGGTGTGGGCCGAGTCGATCAGTCAGGACGTCGACGCGGTGGCCGCGCTCTCGCGGGAATACTCGATTCCCGTTCAAGCCATCCACGCTCCGTGTCTGCTGATCTCGCAGCGGGTGTGGGGATCGGATCCGATCACCAAGCTGGCGCGCTCGGTGGAGGTGGCCGAGAAACTGGATTCGGCGACGGTCGTCGTGCATCCGCCGTTCCGGTGGCAGCGCAAGTACAGCGAGGGCTTCGCCGATCAGGTGGCGGAATTGGAAGCGAACTCGCATGTGGTGGTCGCCGTCGAGAACATGTTCCCGATGCGTGCCGACAGATTCTTCGGCCGTAAGGAGAAATCCGCGCAACGGCTCGAACGCCGTGGTGGGCCCGGGGCCGCGCTGTCCGCGTTCTCGCCGTCGTACGACCCGACGGACGTCGGGCACGGTCACTACACCCTGGACCTCTCGCACACGGCGACCGCGGGCTCGGACGCCCTCGAGATGCTCGATCGGATGGGCGAGGGCATCGCGCACCTGCATCTGGCCGACGGCCGTGGTGCGTCCGTCGACGAGCATCTGATCCCCGGGCACGGCAGTCAGCCGTGTGTGGAGGTGTGTGCCGAGCTGGTCCGCCGCGGGTTCGACGGCCAGGCGGTGATCGAGATCAACACTCAGAACGCCCGGACCGTGCCCGAGCGTTCGTCGATGCTCGGCCAAGCACTCCAGTTCGCCCGAACGCACCTGTCCTGAGTCCGCCGGTAAGTTCTTCGGAATGAGTTCCACCAGCCCCTCTCCGTTCAAGGCCGCCACCACCCTGGCCGCGCTCGACGTCACCGCCGACACCGGGTCGTTTGCCGGTGCGATCGATTCCACCTGGACCATCGGTCCCAAGGTGCACGGCGGTGCCATGCTCGCCGTGTGCGCCGCGGCTGCGCGTCAGCAGATCGTCAGGACCGACCCGAACCAGGAGGACATGCAGCCGCTGGCCGTCAGTGTCAGCTACCTGGCTGCTCCCGATCCCGGTGAGGTCGCGCTGACGACCGTGGTGCGCAAGCGCGGTCGCCAGGTCTGCCACGTGGACGTCGAGCTCACCCAGGCCGGACGCGTTGCGGTGCGGGCCGTGGTCACCCTCGGTCGCCTCGAAACCGAGCCGCCGCAGCACGAGAGCCCGACGGCGGCGTCGTCGATGGCCGTCGAGCCTCCGGCGCAGACGCTCGCGGTGGCGGGTGATCATCCGATGGCGTCGATCGTGCACGTCGCGAAGGGGTGCGAGATGCGCATCGACGAGTCGTCGGCGTCGTTCCTGAAAGGTGAGCAGGGCGAGGCGGAGATCCGGTTGTGGGTGCGTCCTTTCGCCGGTGACGAGGCCGACGTCGACACGGCCGTGCTGTTCGCGCTGATGACCGGTGACATCTCCGCTCCGGTGACCATGAACCACGGAATGTTCGGGTGGGCCCCGACGGTGCAGTTGACGACCTACCTGCGCCGCCGTCCTGCACCGGGGTGGCTGCGCGTGGCGGCGACCAGCTCGGTCATCGGCAGAGCCTGGTTCGAGGAGGACCACGTGGTGCTGGACTCGACCGGTACCGTGGTGGTGCAGAGCCGACAGTTGGCGATGGTGCCGCGCTCGAACTGACATGGCAGGCTTTGGAACCATGACGAGAATTGCAGTGATCGGCGGCGGACGCATCGGCGAGGCGTTGATCGCAGGACTCCTCGAGTCCGGCCACGCGGTACGCGACCTGGTGGTCGCCGAGAAGTCGGAGGCCCGGGCGAAGGAGATCGCGAAGGAATTCGGCGTGTTGACCACCACGGTCACGGACGCCTGCGAGGGTGCCGACGTGATCGTGCTGGCGGTCAAGCCGGCCGATGTCGAGGGCGCACTGGGTGAGATCACCAAGATCGAACTCGACGGCGACCGCGAACAACTGATCGTCTCGCTCGCTGCCGGCGTCCCCACCATCAAGTTCGAGCCCAAGCTCCCAGCCGGGTTTCCCGTCGTCCGGGTCATGCCCAACACCCCGATGCTCGTGGGGGAGGGCGTCAGCGTGTTGGCAGCGGGCAAGTACGCCCGCGCCGAACACCTCGAGCTGGTCCGTTCCATCCTCTCGGCCGTCGGCAAGGTGGTGGTGGTCAAAGAGCATCAGCTCGACGCCGTGACGGCCGTGTCCGGATCGGGTCCGGCGTATTTCTTCCTGGTGGCCGAGGCCATGATCGACGCGGGAGTGGGCCTGGGATTGACCCGCGACGTGGCGTCGGCGCTCGTGGTTCAGACGATGGTGGGGGCCGGGGCGATGCTGGATCGGTCCGACGAGAGCGCGAACGAGCTCAGATATGCCGTGACCTCGCCGGGCGGCACGACGGCTGCAGCAGTGCGAGAATTGGAACGAAATGGCCTTCGAGCAGCGTTTTTCGATGCTCTCGGTGCCGCCAATGCCCGATCCATTGAGATGGGCATCACAGCAGATTGAAAAATCTTTTCCCCACTCCCGTCGCAGTAACCCCATCTGTCCCTATAGGCTCGGGGGCAGCACGTGCGTGTCTGTTCGGCAGGAGGGGAAGCCTGCCGCATGAGACGTGCCGGAGGTATGTGGATTGATGGCGTCTATAAACAAGCCGTCCAAGGGTTCGTCCCCGGATGGTCAACCGGCTCTGGCCGGAACGCAGTTCCTCACGGTCGCCGAAGTGGCGACGCTGATGAGGGTTTCGAAAATGACCGTGTACCGGCTGGTACACGGCGGAGAATTGCCCGCTGTACGAGTGGGTCGGTCTTTTCGTGTGCACGCCAAGGCGGTACACGACTATCTCGAGACCTCGTACTTCGACGCAGGCTAGTAGTGCACGCGGGGCCGGTTTCGTAAGTGCCGGTTCGGACCGGTAGGATTGGCGCTCGTCGTGCCAGCCAGCCGGTGTGCAGCCGTGGGCGAGTACGTGGCCCCAGCGCCAGCTCGGTGACCGAGGCTTGTGGCTCGAAGCCCTTGGGCTTGGTTGTCAGGTAGGCGTACGCAAACGGCGTGCGCGAAAACGCTAGAGAAGAACGTGAGGACACCCGCATGGGTTCAGTGATCAAGAAGCGTCGCAAGCGCATGTCGAAGAAGAAGCACCGCAAGCTGCTTCGTCGTACCCGCGTGCAGCGCAGGAAACTCGGCAAGTAGTTCTGCCGACCTAGGTTTCAACAGCAGGCCCGTCACCATCCGTGGCGGGCCTGCTGTTGTTCGCACATGAGCTTTGCTTCGTGCATGGGCTTTGCTTCTCACCCCCGCGTCCGTCCACCGATCCAGTAGGCTTTGCGGGGAGTCGATGTTGGGGGTGCGCAGTGAGTCCGAGCGATCGTGGCGTTGCCGCGCCCCGGGTTGTCCTGGTGACCGGAGCGAGTCGTTTTCTCGGTGGATACCTCGTCACCAGACTGGCTCAGAACCCGCAGATCGAACGGGTGATCGCCGTCGATGCGCTCTCGCCCAGCAAGGATCTGCTCCGACGCATGGGCCGCGCCGAGTTCGTCCGTGCGGACATCCGAAACCCGTTGATCGGCAAGGTAATTCGTAATGCCGGCGTGGATACCGTCGTGCATGCCGCCACCGTCGCGAAGCCGCCCAGATCCGGCGGCCGTGCCACGATGAAGGACCTCAACGTCATCGGCGCGATGCAGCTGTTCGCGGTGTGCCAGAAGTCGCCGACGGTGGAGAAGGTGGTGCTGCGTTCGTCGTCCTCGGTGTACGGCTGCAGTGCCAAGGATCCGGTGAAGTTCACCGAAGAAATGAGTGCCCGACGCCCACCGAGCGGTGCGTATGCGCGGGACACCATCGACATCGAGGGCTACGTTCGCGGACTCGGCCGCCGACGACCCGATATCGCCGTGTCGATTCTGCGCATGGCACCGCTGATCGGTCCCCGGCTGAACGGCACCATCTCGCGCTACATGACCTCGCCGTTGATCCCCAGCGTGATCGGCCGGGATGCCCGGATGCAGTTGCTGCACGAGGAAGACGCCCTCGCCGCCCTCGAGCGCGCCACGATCGGTGGTCCGGCCGGGACGTTCAACATCGGAGCTGATGGCACGGTCATGCTCTCGCAGGCGATTCGCCGTGCCGGCCGCGTGCAGGTGCCGGTTCCGTTTCCACTGTTCAAGAGCGTCGGCCGCGCCCTCATGGGCGGCATGATGCGGGAATTCACCACCGAGCAACTGGACTATTTCCACTTCGGCTGCGGCCTGGACACCACCCGCATGCGTTCGGTCCTGGGCTTCGAGCCGCGGTGGACTACGGTTCAGGCGTTCGACGACTTCGTTCGTGGTGCTGCGTTGCGTCCGGTCATCAGAACCGAGTGGGTGGACAGCGTCGAGGATCGACTGCTCGCCGCCGTGGATACGGGTGCGTCGGCTGCGCGAACGTTGGCAGCACTGGGTAGCGCGACAACGGCTCCAACGTCGGAAACAGTGCCGAGTTCGGGAGGGACGGGTGAGTGAAGTGGCGAAAGTGATTCCACTGCACGGTGGTCGCTCGGTCCGTGCGTCGCAGGGCTCGCGTGAACGGCATCCCTCCGCATACACCGAGCCGCGTGAGCCCACGCCGCTGCTCGACCCTGCCCCCGTGGTCGAATCACCGCCGGCGGCATCGATCCCGACTCCGTTGCTGTCGATGATCGACGACACCAAGACCGCCGTCGTCGATCAGATCTCCTCCGTTGCCGAATTCGTGCGCAGGCGGCTGGCCGGCGACTACAGCGTCGACGAATTCGGTTACGATCCGCACTTCGCCGACGCCATCTGGCTTCCGCTGCTGCGACCGCTGTTCGAGAAATGGTTCCGGGTCGAGGTCAAAGGCATCGAGAACATTCCGTCCGACGGCGGCGCACTGGTCGTCGCCAACCACGCAGGCGTCGTGCCCGTCGACGCTCTGATGGCGTCGGTCGCAGTGCGCGATCATCATCCGGCGCACCGTCCGCTGCGAATGTTGGCCGCCGACATGGCATTCGAGATGCCGGGCGTCGGGACCATCGCCCGTAAGGCCGGGCACACGTTGGCGTGCAACCCCGATGCCGAGCGCCTGCTGCGTACCGGCGAACTGGCCGCGGTGTTTCCGGAGGGCTTCAAGGGTATCGGCAAGCCGTTCAGCGAGCGCTACAAGTTGCAGCGGTTCGGCCGCGGCGGTTTCGTCTCGGCGGCCCTGCGAACGGGGGCACCGATCATCCCGTGTTCCATTGTGGGCTCGGAGGAGATCTACCCCAAGATCGGCGATATCGCGCCGCTGGCACGACTGTTGGGCATGCCCTACTTTCCGGTCACGCCGTTGTTCCCGCACTTCGGCCCGTTGGGCCTGATCCCGTTACCGTCGAAGTGGTACATCGAATTCGGGAAGCCGATTCCCACCGACTCGTACGACGCCACCGCGTTCGAGGATCCGATGGTGCTCTTCGAGTTGACCGACCACGTCCGTGAAACGATCCAGCACACGCTGTATCGACTACTGGCCAAGAGACGCAACGTCTTCCTCGGGTGATCGCTCGGGTTACCCTGTGCCAGTGCACATTCGCGACACCACCACCGATGACCTGCCCGAGATTCTCGACATCCACAACGACGCTGTCGCCAACACGACAGCCATCTGGGACGAGGAACAGGTCGATCTCGCCGATCGCAGGGCCTGGTTCGACGGTCGCGTCGCCGCCCGATACCCCGTCCTCACCGCCGAGGTCGACGGCCGAGTGGCCGGGTACGCCTCGTACGGTCAGTGGCGGGTCAAGAGCGGGTACCGACACTCGGTGGAGCACTCGGTGTACATCCACCGTGATTTCTATCGACGCGGGCTGGCCAGCGCCCTGCTGACCGAATTGATCGACCGAGCCAAGGCCACCGATGTACACGTGATGGTGGGCTTCATCGAGTCCGAGAACACCACGTCGATCGCATTGCACGAGAAGTTCGGGTTCGCCACCGTCGGCCGGATGCCGGAGGTGGGCGTCAAGTTCGGTCGATGGTTGGACCTGACTCTGATGCAGCTGACGCTGTGAGCCGCTAGCCAGGTCAGCCCTTGCGGCGGCCGATCACGGCGGCAAGTCCGCCGCCCACTGCGCCCAACGCCAACGCCGTCGGTACGCCGATCTTGGCGGCCTTGCGCCCGGTGCGGTAATCCCGGATCTCCCAGCCTCGGTTCTTGGCCAGTTCGCGTAGATCGGGATCGGGGTTGATCGCCACGGCCGTGCCGACGAGAGAGAGCATCGGAACGTCGTTGTGGCTGTCCGAGTACGCCGTGCACCGTTTGAGGTTCAGACCCTCGCGGACGGCAAGTGAGCGCACAGCGTGCGCCTTGCCGAGTCCGTGCAGGATGTCTCCGACGAGGCGGCCGGTGAAGACTCCGTCCTTGCTCTCGGCGACGGTACCGAGCGCGCCGGTCAGGCCCAACCGCTTGGCGATGATCTGCGCCAGCTCCAGGGGAGTGGCGGTGACGAGCCACACCTGCTGGCCGGCGTCGAGATGCATCTGGGCCAGAGCGCGGGTGCCGGCCCAGATCTTGTCTGCGATCACCTCGTCGTAGATGTCCTCGCCGAGGGCCGTGAGTTCCGAGGTGGGACGGCCCTTGATGAACGAGAGCGCCTTCTCCCGGCCGCTGGCGACGTCCTCGCTGTTCTCCTTGCCGCTGACCCTGAATTTGACTTGCTGCCAAGCGAATTGCGCCAAGTCGCCGCTGGTGAAGTATTTGCGCGCAGCAAGCCCGCGAGCGAAGTGGATGATCGACGCACCCTGCACCATGGTGTTGTCCACGTCGAAGAAGGCGGCAGCGGTGAGATCGCGAGGAATTGCACCCTCGGACTCGATCTGCAGGGCAAGGGCGGCGTCGGCACTGGCCTCGCCCGCCACATTGGCGCGGACCTCGGCATCGGACGGCCCGAAGGGGTTGCGAATGCGGCGTATCCGGCGCTTGAACTGCTTGTCCTCGTGCGGATCCTCGGTGTCGACCATATCGATGTCGGGCGTGCCCTCGATCGGCAAGTCGGTTCCCCCGTCACTCACTTCGGTCCTCCCTCCACTCGAGTACCGAACCACTCGAGTACCGAATGCAGGCCACTCGGGTAGTCGATGCAGCCACTCGGCTTCTTCGTGCCAGCCCACTAGGTTTGTCTCGGCCAGCCTAGTCGTGGGTCCGACACGATCGGCGGCGGACAAGCGAAGGCGGCCCCGTGGACGGGCATCGAAGGACATGGTCTGTGACGTTCGTCTCCATCTTCGACGTGTCACAGTGGACGAATGCAGACGATTCTCCCCGGCGTGGCACTTCTCACCCGCGCAGGATGCCATTCGTGCACCCACGCGCTCGAGGTATTGAACGAGGTGTGCCGCGATTTCGACGTCACCGTCACGGTCGTCGACGTCGACGAGGCGGCAACGGAATCGCCTGACCTGCGTGCGGAGTACGGGGACCGAGTGCCGGTGGTACTGCTCGACGGCATCGAGCACAGTTACTGGGAGGTCGACGTGCCCCGATTGCGGGCCGATCTGGCTCGGGCAGGGCACCCTAAGAACGTGTGATTCGTCTCCGTGTGCAGGTGAAGGCCGGTATGCGCAACTTTGTTCATTCGTTCACAAGCAGTTACCGTGGTGTGAACAGCATTCGTGAAATAGACACGAACGCAGGATCAGCGTGAAGACCGGCATCGACGCCGTTCGGACGAGGAGCCCCAGACGTGACCGAAGAGCGCCCGTCGCCCAGCGGCGTAGAGCGGGTCATCCCTCAGGCTACGGTCACCCGTCTGGCGACGTATCTGCGGGTCCTCTCGATCCTCGCAGACGAGGGCGTTCTCATCGTTTCCAGTGAAGAATTGGCCACCGCAGCAGGTGTGGGATCGGCAAAACTTCGCAAGGATCTCTCGTTCCTCGGCCCCAACGGCGTCCGCGGCGTCGGCTACGACGTCGCCCGGTTGCGCGCCAAGATCGAAAGCGCTCTCGGGCTCGATCGCGGCCACCGAGTCGTGCTGGCCGGAGTGGGCAACCTGGGGCAGGCGCTGGCCGGGTACGGCGGATTCGCTCGTCGCGGCTTCACGATGGTCGGCCTCTTCGACCGTGACCCGGCTCGAGTGGGTACCGACGTCGACGGACTGACCGTCCGGCACGTCGACGAACTCGACAAGGCCTGCCGTGAACTCGAAGCGACCATCGGCGTCATCGCCACCCCCGACGACGCCGTGCACGTCGTAGCCGAAAAGCTCGTCGCCGGCGGAGTCGAATGCATCCTCAGCTTCTCGCCGATGGTGCTCGACGTTCCGGACCACGTCGAGGTTCGGCGCGTGGATCTGGCCGTGGAGATGCAGGTGCTCTCTTTCAACAGCTCGCGCAACGTGTCCGAACCGACCGTCGTCACCGCGCCTCGGCCGCAGCCGGTCCCACCGCCTCCACTGACGTCCACGGCACGTCTGGGTCGTAGTCACGGCCCGCGTATCGCCGGAAATCCAAGCCCAGTCAACAGTTCGACAAGAAACGGATCGGTGATTGCACCGTGAGTGTCCTTCTCGTCGGGATATCGCACCGTAGCGCTCCCGTCGCAGTCCTCGAGCGTGTCGCCATCACGGACACCGATCGCCCGAAACTGACCGACAAACTGATGGCCAGCGGAAACATCTCCGAGGTCATGGTGGTCTCCACGTGCAACCGCGTCGAGATCTACGCCGTCGTCGACGCGTTCCACGGTGCCTTGACGGCCGTCGGCGAGGTTCTCGGCGAACACTCCGGCCTCGAGATCGCGGACCTGACCAAGCACGCCTACGTCCGATACAGCGAGGCTGCCGTCGAGCACCTGTTCGCAGTGGCCAGCGGCCTCGATTCGATGGTCATCGGCGAGCAGCAGATCCTCGGCCAGATCCGATCGGCCTACGCCGCGTCGGACGGGCAGCAGGCATCGGGCCGGGTGATGCACGAACTGGCTCAGCAGGCGCTGCGCGTCGGCAAGCGTGTGCACAGCGAAACCGGGATCGACGCCGCCGGAGCCTCGGTGGTCTCGGTGGCCCTCGATCGCGCCGCTGAGATGTTCGGAGGATCCCTCGCCGGTCGCAAGGCCGTCGTCCTCGGAGCCGGTGCCATGGGCGGACTCGCCGTCGCGCACCTCGGCCGCGCCGGAATAGGCGGCCTCACCGTCGTCAACCGCACCCGCGAGCGGGCCGATCATCTGGCGGAGAACGCCGTCTCGAACGGCATCGCAGCCACCTCGGTCGCCCTCGAGAATCTGTCCGACGCGGTGGCCGCGGCCGACATCCTCATCACCTGTACCGGTGCGGTGGGGGCCGTGGTCTCCATCGCCGATGCTCACCTCGCCCTCGTCGGGCGAGACGCCGAGCACCCCCTGGTGATCTGCGACCTCGGACTGCCCCGCGATGTCGACGCCGCGGTAGCGCAACTGCCCGGCATCACCGTCTTCGACATGGAGTCGCTCCAGCGTGATCCCGCAGCCGGTGCTGCGGCCAACGACGCGTCGGCGGCTCGCGAGATCGTCTCGAGTGAACTCTCGGGTTACCTTGCAGGACAACGACTTGCGGAGGTCACTCCCACCGTCACTGCACTGCGTCAGCGTGCTGCCGAAGTGGTGGAAGGGGAGTTGCTGCGACTCGAGTCGCGACTGCCCGGCCTCGATTCACCGCAGCGCGACGAGGTGGCCCGCACCGTGCGCCGCGTCGTGGACAAGTTGCTGCACTCGCCGACCGTGCGAGTCAAGCAGCTCGCCAGCACCCCGGGCGGGGATTCCTACGCGGCGGCGCTGCGTGAGCTCTTCGAGCTGAGCCCCGGTTCGGTCGACGCGGTCGCGACGCCGATGGAGATCGGCGCACTGGAGTTGGTCGACGACTTCACCGCCAGCCGAACCGATCTGCGCCCGGACTCCTCCTCCGGTCAGGAGCGATCCGAATGAGCAACATCGTCAAGATCGGTACTCGCGGAAGCCTTCTCGCGACAACGCAGGCCGACACCGTTCGGGTGGCGTTGGCTGCGGCCGGGGTCGAGGCAGAGCTGGTCATCGTCAAGACTGCCGGCGATCTGTCTGCCGCACCGGTACAGACCATCGGCGTCGGTGTCTTCACCGCAGCGCTGCGCGAGGCACTCGCCGACGGCACCGTCGACATCGCCGTGCACTCCTACAAGGATCTGCCGACGGCAGCCGACGAGCGGTTCGTCATCGCAGCGATTCCGGAGCGTGAGGATCCGCGTGACGCGTTGGTCGCTCGCGACGGGCTGGTACTGGGAGAGCTGCCGGCGGAAGCGAAGGTCGGTACCTCGGCACCACGCCGGATCGCTCAATTGCGGGCTCTCGGACAGGGATTGGACGTCCGGCCGCTGCGAGGGAACCTCGACACCAGGATCGGCAAGGTGGCCTCGGGTGAGCTCGATGCCGTGATCGTCGCCCGCGCCGGGCTGGCCCGCATCGGCCGACTCGATGTCGTCACCGAAGCGCTCGATCCGGTGCAGTTGCTGTCGGCACCCGCCCAAGGTGCCCTGGCCGTCGAATGTCGCTCCGGCGACACCGATCTCGCGGCAGCCATCGCCACGCTCGATGACGCACATGCCCGTGCCGCGGTGGCCGCCGAACGTGGACTGCTGGCCGAGCTCGAAGCCGGATGCACCGCGCCCGTCGGCGCGATCGCCGAGGTCGTCGAATCCATCGACGAGGACGGCCGCATCTTCGACGAGCTGTCGTTGCGCGGCTGCGTCGCGGCGATCGACGGCAGCGACACCATCCGTGCGTCGATCGTCGGATCACCCGACCGCGCCGAGGAGCTGGGCCGAGAACTGGCCCGCGAACTGCTCGATCTCGGTGCTCGCGAACTCGTTTCAGTCACCGAACCAGTACAGGGTGGATCTCATGTCTAGGGCCATAACGGCACCCGTCCGCGGACGCGCCAAACGCACGGCGACCCGTCCTGTCGTACGACGAGAGTCGATCGCCACCGCTCGACTCATTCCGAAACGGGGCACGGCAACCCCGATAGAACTGCAGTACCCACACAAGACAGCACTGGAGAACAACCGATGAGCCCAGTCCGAAAGAACACCAACGGACGGATCCTGTTCGTGGGATCCGGGCCGGGTGACCCGGCTCTGCTCACGGTCCGGGCACGTGAAGTGCTCGGAGCGGCCGAGCTCGCATTCACCGATCCCGACGTCGACAAGGGCGTCACCGCGCTCGTCGGTGCCGACGTTCCACGCGACGCGGAGACGGGCGAGAACGGTGTCGAGGTTCGTCCGGCACTCGGGGAGCCCGCCGAGGTCGCCAAAACGCTTCTCGCCGAAGCCAAGAATGGCCACGACGTGGTCCGGCTGGTCTCCGGTGATCCGCTCACCACCGACTCGGTGATCGCCGAGGTCAGTGCCGTCGCTCGCACGCACGTGCCGTTCGAGGTGCTCCCCGGACTGCCGGCAGGATCCGCGGTGCCCAGCTACGCCGGAATGGCGCTGGGCTCGGGTCACACCGAGGCCGACGTCCGCGGAGAGGTCGACTGGGCAGCCCTCGCTGCTGCTCCGGGACCGCTCGTGCTGCACGCGACGTCGGGCCACCTGGCCGAAACCGCCAGTGCGCTCGTCGAACACGGTCTGGCCCCGCAGACGCCCGCAGCCATCACCGTCCGCGGCACCACGCGTCAGCAGCGCACCGTCGAGGCCACCCTCGCCACCCTCAACGACGCCGGATCCGAGCTCGTCGGGTCCCTCGTCGTCACCGTGGGCAAGGTCGTCTCGGGCCGAAACAAGATGTCCTGGTGGGAGTCTCGCGCACTGTACGGCTGGACTGTATTGGTGCCGCGCACCAAGGATCAGGCCGGTGAGATGAGCGATCGCCTCGTCACGCACGGTGCCATCCCCATCGAGGTTCCGACCATCGCCGTCGAGCCTCCGCGCAGCCCGGCCCAGATGGAACGCTCCGTCAAGGGCCTGGTCGACGGCCGCTACCAGTGGGTCGTCTTCACCTCCACCAATGCCGTTCGGGCAGTGTGGGAGAAGTTCGAGGAGTTCGGCCTGGACGCCCGTGCGTTCTCCGGAGTCAAGATCGCGTGCGTCGGTGAGGCCACCGCGGCGAAGGTGCGCTCGTTCGGCATCAACCCCGAACTCGTGCCGTCGGGGGAGCAGAGCTCCCTCGGACTGCTCGAGGACTTCCCGCCGTACGACGAGGTGTTCGACCCGGTCAATCGCGTTCTCCTTCCGCGCGCCGACATCGCGACCGAAACGCTGGCCGAGGGCTTGCGCGAACGCGGCTGGGAGATCGACGACGTCACCGCCTACCGCACCGTCCGGGCTGCGCCGCCCCCCGCCGAGACCCGCGAGATGATCAAGACCGGCGGGTTCGACGCAGTGTGCTTCACGTCGAGCTCCACCGTCCGAAACTTGGTCGGTATCGCCGGAAAGCCGCACGCCCGCACGCTCGTTGCGTGCATCGGCCCCAAGACCGCCGAGACGGCTGTCGAATTCGGTCTGCGCGTGGACGTGCAGCCCGAGTCGGCTCAGGTGGGACCACTGGTCGAGGCGCTCGCCGAGCATGCGGCACGTCTGCGCGCCGAGGGTGCACTGCCTCCGCCGCGCAAGAAGTCACGCCGCCGCTAGAGCCAGCCGACAACACACCCGGTCCGTCAAGGAGTTCGCTTGTTCCCCACCGACCGTCCCCGACGCCTACGCCGTACCCCGGCGTTGCGTCGGCTCGTGGCCGAAACATCCTTGGAGCCACGGCATCTGGTATTGCCGATGTTCGTGGCCGACGGCATCTCCGAGCCGCGCGAGATCAGCTCGATGCCCGGTGTGTTCCAGCACACGCTCGACTCGCTGAGCGCCGCGGCCGCGGAGGCTGTGACGGCAGGCGTCGGCGGCGTCATGTTGTTCGGTGTGCCCAGGCCCGAGGACAAGGACGAAACCGGATCGGGCGCAACCGATCCGGACGGAATCCTGAACCGGGGACTGGCTCGGTTGAAGGCAGACCTCGGAGATTCGACGGTCATCATGGCCGATACGTGCCTGGACGAGTTCACCTCTCACGGCCACTGCGGTGTCCTGGGGGAGGACGGCTCGATCGACAACGACGCCACCTTGCTGCGCTACGTCGACATGGCCGTCGCCCAGGCGGACGCGGGTGCGCATCTGCTCGGTCCCAGCGGAATGATGGACGGCCAGGTGGGTGCGATTCGGGCAGGACTGGACGCGGCCGGTCATGTCGAGGTGGGGCAGTTGGCCTACTCCGCGAAGTACGCCTCGGCCTTCTACGGCCCGTTCCGTGAAGCTGTGGGCTCGTCGCTGCAGGGTGATCGCCGGACGTATCAGCAGGACGCACGCAACCGCCGGGAAGCCACACACGAGGTGGAGCTCGATCTGGCGGAGGGTGCCGACATGGTGATGGTCAAGCCGGCGATGTCGTACCTCGACATCCTGCGCGACGTGGCCGAGATGTCGCCGGTTCCGGTTGCCGCTTATCAGATCTCCGGGGAGTACGCGATGATCACCGCGGCCGCCCAGAACGGGTGGATCGACCGCGACGCCGCGGTGCTGGAATCCCTCGTCGGCATTCGGCGTGCCGGCGCAGACGTGGTTTTGACCTATTGGGCTACCGAAGTGGCGGGCTGGCTGTGAACGATTTTCCCCCGGGAAACAACCCCGACAGCAACACCCCCAACAATCCACCGTCGCAACCGGATTGGCAGCGATGGGAGCTCGAGCACGGGTTCCCGCAGTCCGGCCCGGAGTTGGAGCCGACGCCGCGTCCGGCACCGGTCGACGTCGAGACCGCCCGCCATCTGTGGTGGGGAGCGGTGCTGATCGGCGCTCTCTCGGCGCTGTACTCGGTGTGGACGTTGTTCGGTGCACGTGAGGAATTCGCACAGTCTCTGCTCGACGAACTCGCGGCGCAGAACGCAGCAGCGGACATGACCGTCGAGTCCACGCAGTCGATGGTGACGGTGATGCTGGTCGTCACCGTATTCGTCGTGATCGGGTTCGGGGCGCTGTTCCTCTTCTGGGTCAAGCGGATGCGTGCAGGCAAATTGTGGGCCCGGATGCTGCTGACCGTCATCGGGTCGTTCATCGTGTTCACCACGATTTTGGACCTGTTCGCCATCGCATCGAGTGCGGGCGCGATGGATGTCGTCATGAGTGTGCTGAGCATCGGACAAGGCGTGCTGGCCGCCGGGGCGATCTATCTGATGCACCGTCGTGAATCCAACGAGTACTTTTTCGCGTCCAGAAAGCAGTAATTTCGGGCGTGTTCCCGACTGTCGAACCGACTCTGTGACTAGCATCACTCTCGATATCTATTCGAGTGATCGGATTCGACATGGCAGAGAACACCCCTGCAGCAGTGAGCGCCACCCCGCCGGCAGTCGTATCGGCAGAGAGCCGCGAGCCCTGCCCCGCGGAGAGCGGCCGTCCAGGTTTGGCGTTGCTCGGACTGTTTCTGGCCGTCTCGGCAGCCATCGCCATCATGGCGTTGGGAATTTCTGCAGGCTGAGCGCACGGTTGCACCACGCACATCCTTCCGACAGAACCTCGGCCCACCCCGCGATGGCAGGATGGCGGGCGTGAGCGCAGACACCGAAGCATCGATCGTCCGTCCCCGGGTGGTCTCCGCCGCCTACTGGCTGTGGTTGATCTCGGCGGTGTTGCTGATCGTTGTCTGCCTGATCGCCCTGACGCTTCCCGCCGATCAGATTCGTGCCTCGTTCAGCTCCGAGGCTCAGGGCAATTCGTTCCTGACCGTGTTTCGCGGCCTCGGTGTGATGTCCGGAGTGGTGGGCTTGGCCGTCGGACTGATGTCGAGTCACGTCCGCGGGGGTGACCGCAGATTTCGGCGCGCCCTGGTGACGCTGTCCGGAGTTGCAGCGGTACTGCTGATCTTCGCCGGGCTGGTGTTCCCGCTCGTTCCGTTGGTGATCACCGTCGCTTTGGTCGTTGCGGCGGTTCTCGCCTACCGGCCGTCGGCACGGGAGTGGTTCCATCGTGAGCAGTGAGACGTCGTCGAGCGAGACCGTACTGTTCCACGAACCCGGTGGCCGATGGCGCATGCTGGCCTGGGGGCCGGCGTTCTGTCTGGTGGTCCTCGCTGTCGAAATAGCTACCGGTCCGGTGATCCACTGGTTCGCCTTGGTGCTGTTCTCGCTGATCCTCGTCGGTCTGACCTACGTGCAGCTGCGAGCCGCCCGAATGCACGTCAGCGTCGAACTCACCACCCGAACGCTGCGTCAGGGCACCGAGACGGTGGACGTGGCCGACATCGACGAGATCTTTCCGCCGGCCGAGTACGCCGACGACGAGTACGAGCCCAAGAGGTGGGAGACCGCCCGCGTGCTCGGGGAACTCTCGGGCGTTCCACGCAAGCGTCACGGCGTCGGGTTGCGCCTGGTGGGCGGCGGACTGGTCCAGGCCTGGGCGAAGGACGACGACGCGTTGCGCGGGGCCCTCGAGACAGCCAAGCGGGAGTACCTGTGAGAAAGTTCGCCGGCTGGGTGGAGCTCGTGATCGCGCTGCTCGCAGTGATCGCGGCCGCCGCGTGCTGGAACGCCGGCGTGCGCACCACTGAGTTCCCGGCGGTGCCCGGAGTGTCGCCGGCGTACTCGGGGACGTTCTATTCGGGGTCCTGGATCGTGCTCGGCGCTGCAGCCGTCGTCGCTGCCGGGTTGCTGATCATCGACGGCGTGCGTCGGGTCCGGACGCCGGTGTCACCCCCTACCGGGTAGGGGTATCGTGGTTGCTATGAGCAGCTACAGCGTCGAGCAGGAAGACCTGCTGAAGCGATTGCGTCGTATCGAGGGTCAGGTGGCCGGGATATCCCGGATGGTCGCCGACGACCGCTACTGCATCGACGTTCTCACCCAGGTCTCGGCGGCAACCAAAGCGCTGCAGTCGGTGTCGTTGAAGCTGCTCGATGCTCACCTCGCCGGCTGCGTGGTGGAGGCCGCGAGGCAGGGCGGGCCCGAAGCAGACGCGAAAGTGAAAGAAGCGTCCGAGGCCATCGCGCGCCTCGTGCGCTCCTGACGACAGAAGGAGGGTCGACGATGCAGACGACATATTCGGTCGAGGGCATGACGTGCGCGCATTGTGCTGCGTCGGTGAAGGAAGAAGTGTCCGAGATCGCCGGGGTCACCGGCGTCGATGTGGACGTGGACGCCGGTTCGGTTGTGGTGAGCAGTGATTCGGTGCTCGAGACCGCGACGGTGGACGCCGCGATCACCGAAGCCGGGTACCGACTCGCTTCGTGAAGTCGGGTCGGTGATTCGGATAGCGAGAAAACGGTGATACGGGAGAAAACGGACCATCCGTAGTCGCCGTCAGGAGTTGCTCGTGAAGCTGGTGTCCACAGTCGGAATCGTTGCGGTGAGCGCGTGCGTGCTTGCGGGGTGTTCATCGGGCGAGGCAACGCAACAGGCCGATGCGCCGAATGCGGGTGCGCAGGACACCTCCACGGTCGGCACCGTCCCGTCGCCGTCGGACACCGCCGATCCCGGTTCGCTGCCGTCGCTCTCGGTGACCACCGTGCTCGACGGCCTCGACAAGCCGTGGGACGTCGTGATGGCACCCGACGGCACCGTGCTGACCGGCGAACGGTCCGGCCGATTCGTCGTCCGCGACGCTGCCGGAGAAGTACGCGATCTCGCTGCCGACATGGGTGATCTGTACGCCTCCGGCGAGACCGGGCTCATGGGCCTGGCACTGGCCACGGATTTTGCTGCGTCGAGAACGATCTATTCCTGCCAGGGTGTGCGCGCGGACGCGGGAAACCACATCGCAGTGATGTCGTGGACCGTCGATCCGGGGTGGACTCGGCTCTCGCGCACCGGCACGCTGATCGACGACATCCCGGTCGCCGACGGCGGGCGGCACGGCGGCTGCCGCATCCTGGCCCACCCGGACGGCACCCTGTACATCGGCACCGGGGACACCGCGAGCCCCACTGTTCCCCAGGATCGAAACTCGTTGGGCGGCAAGGTGTTACACGTCACCGCAGACGGTACGGCCGCAGCGGACGCGCCGGATCGCATCTTCACGCTCGGTCATCGCAACGTGCAGGGCCTGGCGATTCGTCCCGGCACCGGTCAGCTCTACGAGGTGGAGCAGGGCACGAGCCGCGACGACGAGCTCAATCTGCTCGAGCCGGGCGGCAACTACGGGTACCGCCCTGATCGACGGTCGTCGGTGTACGACGAATCCGTGCCCATGACAGACCCCGACCGGGTTCCGGGTGCCCTCCCGGCGGTCTGGAGTTCCGGGGATCCGACCATCGCAACCCCCGACGTCACGTTCATCGACGGTGAGCAATGGGGCTCGTGGAACGGTGCCGCGGTGATCTCGAGTCAGCAGGGGGAGAAGCTCGTGTTCCTCAAGCTGTCCGACGACGGAACCGAGTACGTCGACGAGGCGGTCGCGCTGGAGGGCAAGTACGGCCGGCTGCGTTCGCTCACCAGCTTCGGTAACGACGGCGCGTTCCTGCTCACCACCGACAATGGCTCCGGCGACAAGGTTCTGCTGGTCACCCCCGCTGCCCGCTGATGTGTGGCCCCGAAGTCGTCGAGACGGTTCACCGCCGAATAGGACGCAGGGCATTGTTCGGATCTCTGGGCGCGGCTGCGCTCACGGTCGCCGCGAGCGGGGCGGTGCGCGCTGAGCCCGTTGTCGCCGCCGCTGTTCCGGCCGGCCGACTTGTCGATCTGACGCATACCCTGAGCTCAGCGTTTCCGGTATGGCCGGGCAACGAACCGTTCTCGATGCGCCCGGTCGCGGCCTACGAGTTCGGCGGATTCCTGGTGAACAAGCTCTCGTACTGGGAGCACACCGGCACGCACATCGATGCCCCTGCACACCGTGTTCGCGGCGGGGCTACTGCCGACGTTCTGCCCCTCGAAGATCTGATCGCCCCGCTCGTCGTCCTGGACATATCGGCGCGGGCCGACGTAGATCCGGAAGCGGTGGTGACACCCGAGGACATCGACCTGTGGGAGCGCGAACACGGCCGGATACCCGATCGAGCGTTGGTAGCGATGCACAGTCGGTGGCAAACCCGACTCGCCGAGCGTGCCGCGCCCGGGTTCGGTGCCGACGCGGCACAGATGCTGGTGAACGACCGCAACATCGTCGGAGTGGGGGTCGACACACTGAGCCTCGACCGAATGAACGACCGCGAATACCCTGCGCACACAGCCGTTCTCGGGGCAGGCCGGTACGGCATCGAAGCGCTGGCCAATCTCGATTCCGTACCCCCGGCAGGGGCGACGGTCGTCGTCGGCGCGCCCAAGCACGCCGGCGCGACCGGAGGCCCCTGCCGAGTTTTCGCGATAGTCCCCTAGCGGATCCGGTTCCCTAGCGAATTCGTTACTCCCGCTTGGGTCCCGTCACGCGTCAGTGCGCGTGACTGGGGTTGGCAGCGGGCTCCTCCTCGGTTCCCGCTCCCGGCTCGCCGAGCATCGCCGCGCCGACCAATGCGTCGGGCACTCCGAAGCCGTCGACGAGCAATTCTGCGTGCGGACGCAAGGTGCGGCACCGCTCGTTGATGGCGCGGGTGACGGCCTTGGACCGCTCGGTGGACAGGTACCGATGTTCGATGAACCAGGCCTTGTCCTTCTCGATCACCGAGAGCGCATACAGGTCGCAGACCTCGTGCAGCAGTTCCTTGGTGTCCGAGTCCTCACACGATTCGATGCCGGCGATGAAGGCCTCGAAGATGATGCGATCGATGTGGGCGCTCGCGGCGTGCAGCACGTGATCCTGCACCGCATTGAACGCCTCGAACGGGCTGGTCTCCTTGGACTTGGACTGCAACCGGCGCGCGACCGTGGAGAGCAGGTACTCCTCGCGATCCTCGAACATCTTGACCTGGGTACCGCGGTTGAACAGCGAGCCCTCTTCCTCGTTGTCCTGGCGACGGTCCAGGATGGTCTGCATGATCGCCTGTGCTGCAGTGCGCTTGACCACGCGATCACCGACCATGTCGGCGGCGAACTTGACCCATTCGACCGGGCTCATGGACTTGACGTCGTCTGCGTACGCGGTGAGCAGTTCCTTGGCCACCAACTGGGTGAGCACGTGGTTGTCGCCCTCGAACGTGGTGAACACATCGGTGTCGGCCTTGAGTGAAATGAGCCGGTTCTCGGCGAGGTAACCCGCGCCGCCGCACGCTTCGCGAGCTTCCTGAATCGCGGCAGTCGCATGCCAGGTGTTCGCCGCCTTGAGGCCGGCCGCGCGTGCCTCTAGTTCGCGCTGCTCCTCGGCGTCGGGGCTGTCCGCAGTCTGCAACTCGTGCATCTTCGACACGAGTTCGTTCTGGGCGAACTGCAGTGCGTAGGACTTGGCGATGAGCGGGAACAGTCGACGCTGATGAACCAGGTAGTCCATGATGAGGACCTCCTGATCGGAATCGGGGGCCGCGAACTGCCGGCGCTGCAACGCGTATCGCGTCGCGATGTCGAGGGCGACCCGCGCCGCTGCCGCGGCACTGCCGCCGACCGTGACACGGCCCCGGATCAAGGTGCCGAGCATCGTGAAGAACCGTCGAGACTTGTTCTCGATGGGGGAGGAGTACGTACCGTCGTCGGACACATCTGCGTACTTGTTGAGCAGGTTGTCTCGCGGGATGCGGACGTGATCGAACATCAGGCGGCCGTTGTCGACACCAGGGAGACCACCCTTGTACTGGCAGTCCGAGGTGGTGACACCGGGGAGGTCGTCACCGTTCTCGTCGCGCAGCGGAACGAAGAAGCAATGCACGCCGTGGCTCTCGGGCTCCTCGCCCGGGCCTGCGGTGATCAGCTGTGCGAAAACAGCAGCTACGGTCGCGGTTTCAGCCGCACCGCCGATGTAGTCCTTACGCGAGGACGGCGTCGGGGAGTTGATGACGAACTCGTCCGTCTTCGGGTCGTACGTCGCAGTCGTCTCGAGCGACTGCACGTCGCTGCCGTGGCCGGTCTCGGTCATCGCGAAACAGCCGAGCAGTTCCAGGTTGATGATCTTGGGAACGTAGGCCTCGTGGTGGCGCTCGGTGCCGAGATTCTCGATGGCACCGCCGAACAGCCCCCACTGGACGCCGGCCTTGACCATCAGCGACAGGTCGCTCATCGCGAGCATCTCGATCATCGTCACCGCGGCTCCGACGTCGCCGGTGCCGCCGTGTTCCTTCTTGAAGCCGTTGTCGGCTGCACCGGCAGCGGCGAGCAACTTCATCTGCTCCATCGCTTTGGTGCGGGCGATGACGGTGTTCGGCGTGTAGTGCGGTCGGAACTCTTCACGTGCGAGTTGCTGACGCGCTTGGTTCTTCACATCTCGCCAGCGGCCGTCCAATGTGTTCCGAAGGTGATCCGTTGTGGTTGCCATACTCGACGGTAACCTTTTGCCGCGGCGCGTGAGGGCCGGAAGGTCAGACCGGCCAGACGAATTCTTTGAACACCGCTCTGCAGGTACGCCAGAAGCCCGTTTTCGCGTACGGACCGTCGTGGAAGAGCGACGCGCAGTTGTCCTCGAGAGCCCTGCTGATCAGGGGGCTGAAATTGGTGAATTCGCTGACCAGGAACTCTTTGAAGCCCGACGGCCACGCATTCTGGGCTGGTTCGTGTTGTGCCTCCACGACGGCGAGTGTAATGCAGCAGTAACACAGATGTTACAAATCACACTCACTTCAGGAGCGCGAATGCCTCCTGGGCAACCAGGAACGCGAAGCTGGACGGGATCAGGTCTATCGCTCCGTCGGACTGAAATTGTTCGGTGACGATCCAGTCCTGACCGGACGCGTCGGTGGCCAGGAAAACGCCGGCCAAGTCGCCGGGTGCATTGCCGCCCTTGAAACCGGAGTAGGGCCAGAGCGCAGTGTCGAGCTGCACGCCCGGAGTGATCGCCAGAATGCGACGGTTCTCCTCCGCTGCCGAACTCGAGGCCAGGTACCCCATCGCCGCACAGACGTCCTGCGCGTTGGCGAACCACTCGACGCCGTCGGCCGACGCCGGATTGTCGAGGAAGTTGTCCAGGTCGATCTCGAGCGGACGCGCGTCTGCGCGCGCGAGCAGGTCGGCCCGACCGTCCGGATCTGCGCCGGACCATTCGGTGCGCATGTTCGGATCACCGAATCCGATGACGAAGAATTGACGGGTGTCCATCATCGGCATCATGACCGACGGGTCGTGATGTCCCATGACCTCCAGTTGGCGCTCGACGCGGTCGCGGCCCAGGCGTTCCATCAACAGATCCGTTGCAGTGTTGTCGGACAACGAGATCATCTTCTCGGCCGCCTCGCGAACGGATACCTCGGTACCGTCGGGCAGATTCTGCAGTTCACCCGACGGCGCGCTCTTGGTCGCGTCGCGGATGGTGAGCTGCTCGTCCCACCGGACCGTGCCCGCGTCGATCTCGTCGGTCAGCGCGCCGAGGACGTACAACTTGAACACCGACCCCAACGGCAGCACTGCGTCCGCGTTGGTGGAGTAGACGGCCTCGCAGTCGCCACCGTTGAGCCGAGACGCGCTGTAGGAGTATCTGGGTGCCACCTTCGACAACGCACCGTCGAGGTCGTCGAACGACGAGATATCCGGGGTCTCGGGTGCGGCCAGGAATCCGTTGAGCTTCCCGTCGGTACCGAGTGAGGTGGAAATCGTGGCCGGGATGCCGCCGGTGGTGAAACTGAGCACTCCGCCCGCCGGACCGGCCTGGAAACCCGTCGCCACGTTCGGAGCACCCGCCCTGAGCTGTTCGAGTGGTGTGGCGAGTCCGCCCAACGGGGCCACCGCCTGGGCCAACTCGGGGCCGACGACGGAGTCCACCTCGGCGGGATCCGGTGCGTTCTCGCCGTTGATCCAGCGCAGAATCCGGTCGTTGAGCGCACCGAGTGGCGTGGTGGTGTCGACGGCGTAGGTCGGTGCCGCGGTGGTGCTCGTGGGCGACGGTGCCTCGGCTGCACCCCCGCAGGCAGAGAGCGTCAGGGTTGCCACGAGGGCGGCGCCTGCGATTCTCGTCGTGGTGCGCGGCATCGTCATGATGCGATGCTAACGGATTCGGACATTTCGCCTACGAGGGTGAGGGACTTCGAGGGTGAGCGGATCGGTAGCGCCGGATTGCTGTGGCAGGGTGCTCAGGCGTGCTGACTCCCGGGGACGTTCGTCGAATCGATTCCGATCACCTGTGGCACCCCTACAGCCGGTTTCCTGCGACCGGGACACCGCTGGTGGTGGAGAGTGCGTCCGGAGTTCGGCTGAGCCTTGCCGACGGCCGGCAGCTGATCGACGGAATGAGTTCGTGGTGGGCGGCGGTGCACGGCTATCGCCACCCGGTGCTCGACGCCGCCGCGCACGATCAACTGGGTCGGATGAGCCACGTGATGTTCGGCGGCCTGACGCACGCGCCGGCAGCGAGATTGGCGGAGCTGCTGGTCGAGATCACACCCGCCGGGCTCGACAAGGTGTTCCTCGCCGATTCCGGATCGGTCTCGGTGGAAGTGGCCGTGAAGATGGCTCTGCAGTACTGGCGTGCCCGCGGTGAGCGGGGGCGCACCCGGTTGTTGACCTGGAGAGGCGGCTATCACGGCGACACGTTCGCGCCGATGAGCGTATGTGATCCGGATGGCGGGATGCACACGCTCTGGACGGATGTGCTCGCGCAGCAGGTGTTCGCACCGGCCCCACCCGCGGCGTTCGACGCCTCCTACGTCGCCGAGTTCGAGCAGGTGCTGTCGGCGCACGCGAACGAGTTGGCAGCGATCATCGTCGAGCCGATCGTGCAGGGTGCGGGCGGTATGCGATTTCACGACGCGCGATACCTGGTGGAATTGCGCCGTCTGGCCGACGAGCACGGCGTACTACTGATCTTCGACGAGATCGCCACCGGTTTCGGCCGGACCGGGGAGTTGTTCGCCGCCGATCATGCCGGTGTTGCGCCGGACATCATGTGCGTCGGCAAGGCCTTGACCGGCGGATATCTGACCCTGGCGGCGACGCTGTGCACCACCGAGGTGGCCGAGACGGTCTCGGGCGGCGAGGCGGGTGGGTTGATGCACGGGCCGACGTTCATGGGCAATCCACTCGCGTGCGCTGTTGCGGTGGCCTCGGTGGAGTTGCTTCTCTCGCGCGATTGGCGCGCCGAGGTGGCGAACGTGGCGTCGGGTCTGACCGAGGGGCTCGCACCTGCCCGTTCGCTGCCCGGTGTTGCCGACGTCCGGGTTCTCGGCGGCATCGGGGTGATCGAGCTGCAGACCCCGGTGGACATGGCACGAGCCACTGCTGCAGCCGTCGACGCAGGGGTGTGGCTGCGGCCGTTCGGTCGTCTCGTCTACGCGATGCCGCCGTACATCTGCATCGACGAGGACGTGGCGGCCATCGCCGAGGCCATGCTGGCGGTGACCCGAAACCATTCTTGAACGGTGTTCAAGTATGGTCGCTGCCATGACCGCACTGGAGTGGCTCGACGCCGCGGCGCGCAACCGACGCGCGGCAGGGCTCGAGCGCGTCGTCGTCGCACGCACGGCCCAGGACACAGTCCTCGACCTGGCGTCGAACGACTATCTCGGTCTGGCCCGACATCCGGCTGTGATCGACGGGGCCTGCGCTGCCGTGCGGCGTTGGGGTGGCGGATCCACCGGATCTCGGCTGGTCACCGGCACGACTGTGGATCACGAGCGGCTGGAGGAGGAGCTCGCGGATTTCGTCGGAGCCGAGGCCGGGCTGGTGTTCTCCTCCGGCTACGTCGCCAATCTCGGCGTCGTGACCGCGCTGGCGGGACGCGACGCGCTGGTGATTTCCGACGCTGCGTCGCACGCATCGTTGATCGACGCCTGTCGGCTTTCCCGGGCCCGGGTGGCCGTCGCGCAACATTGCGATCCCGAGCACGTCGACCGGCTGCTGCGCGAGCGCACCGAGACGCGGGCTCTGGTGCTGACCGACTCGGTGTTCAGCGCCGACGGCGATCTCGCACCGTTGTCCGAGCTCTACGCGGTGTGCAGGCGACGGGGCGCCGTGCTCGTCGTCGACGAAGCGCACGGGCTGGGTGTGTGCGGGGACGGTGGACGCGGTGCCGTCCACGAAGCCGGACTGGCCGGCGCACCCGACCTGGTGATCACTGCGACGCTGTCCAAAGCACTCGGATCGCAGGGTGGCGTCGTACTCGGCCCGGCTGCGGTTCGCGGTGAAGTGCTGCACAGCGCGCGCACGTTCGTGTTCGACACCGGGCTCGCGCCGGCATCGGTGGGCGCAGCGTCGGCCGCACTGGACATCGTGCGCATCGAACCCGAGCGGGTGGCTGCGATCGGGCGGCGGGCAGGGGAATTGGCGTCGGCTGCCGGAGTGCGACCGACGGCGTCGGCGGTGGTCCCGGTGATGTTCGGCGACGCCGAGCGCGCCGTCCGCGCGGCCCGGGACTGTCTGAACCTCGGCGTGCGCGTCGGCTGCTTTCGGCCGCCGTCGGTTCCTCCGAATGCGTCGCGGCTCCGGTTGACCGCGCGCGCCGATCTCACCGACGCCGATATCGACCGTGCCGCGTCCGTTCTGGCGACAGTGCTGGCTGCTCGAGCGTCGAATACGGCGGTGCTGGGATGACGGTTCTGCTCGTCACCGGAACGTCGACCGGCGTCGGCAAGACCGTGGTGACCGCGGCGCTCGCGTCCGCAACCCGGGCGCACGGACGGACGGTGGCCGTGTGCAAACCGGCGCAGACCGGAGTGGGTGACAGCTGCGCGGACGAGTCGGATATCGCTGCGGTGCAGCGTCTTTCGGGAGTTCGCGGAATCGAGTTGGCCCGGTACCCCGAGCCGCTCGCGCCCGATGTCGCGGCTCGCCGATCGGGTCGGCCGATGCTCGAACTCGACGTCGTCGTGGACGCGGTGCGTGTGTTGGACAGGGCCCACGACCTCGTCCTGGTCGAGGGTGCGGGCGGAGTAGCGGTGCGCCTGGGTGCCGGAGGACTCACCGCGCTCGACATCGCCGGTGCCGTCGGGGCGTCGGTTCTGATCGTGGCGGGAGCAGAGTTGGGGACGCTCAATCACAGCGCGCTGACCGTCGCCGCTGTGCGTGCAGCGGACGTGGTGTGTTCCGGCCTGGTCATCGGGTCCTGGCCGGAGGAACCCGGTCTGGCGGCGCGGGTCAACCTGGAGGAGTTGCCGCTCGTGACAGGGGTCGAGTTGACCGCCTGTGTGCCGGAGGGAGTGGGCACGTACGACAGGGCCGAGTTCGCGAATCTTGCCCGCACACTGTTCGGGGAGTTTACCGCTTCATTACTCGGGTAATCGATCCCGATCGTCTGCCGCCTCGGCATTCGAAACAGATCGGGAGTTCCCAATATGAGTACCGCAGTGTGGATCATCGTTGCAGTAGTCGTCGTAATAGTGGTCGTTGCCGTCGCCCTGGTAGTGGCGCGCAAAGGCAAGGATCGAAAGAGGCTGGAAGCCAACGACATTCGCGAAAAGGCCGCCGATCAGGCAGCCGTCGCAGAAGAACGCGAACTGCAGGCCCGCGAAAGCGAGGCCAAAGCACGTCGCGCGCAGGCAGAGGCGGACGTCAAAGCCGCCGAGGCAGAGAAGCTCGCGCAGCAGGCCCAGTCTCACCAGGGAGTTGCAGCGGCATCGCGCGACGAAGTGAATTCACAATTCGAGCGCGCCAACGAGATCGATCCGGATGTGAAGGTCGGCCGAAAGATGACCGGTGACCGGAACGTGGGTGACGACCGGAACGCGACTGTCGATCGGGATGCCGGTCGCGACTGGACCGAGGCTGGAGACCCTGCCGTGACCGGTAACCCGGACGTGCCCCCGACGGCCGCCCGGCACGAGCGGAACTAGCTCGTCGAGGTCTGCGGTAGTTCCAGTTCGACGACCTCGTGCTCGCCGAGGTCGGGTCGCTCGTTGGTGATCTTGGCCTTGGCGTAGGCCATCAGGTTGGAAACCTTCGATCCGGGAGTCGACCAGTACTCCGCACCTTCGGCGGCCACGTGAATGAGCGCCACCTCACGGGAATCGGGGTTCTTCTCGAACCACGTGGCCGCCCGGGTGTTCCACAGTTCCTCGGCTTTCGTCTTGTTCTCGACGACGGCGGCGGTGCCGGACAGTGACACCCACCCCTCGCCGGATTGGAACGAGACGTTGACCGTCGGATTCGCCGCTATGTCGGCCACCTTGCGAGATTCGTGGGCGGCCAAGAACCACAGGTCGCCGTCGAACTCGGCTTCCTGCAGGGCCATCGGGCGCGAGATGAGGTGACCGTCTCGGCCGACTGTGGTGAACATGCAGAGGCCGGCTTCGGACATCAATTCGGCGACCTTCGAGACGCCGTCGGTGTTGGAGCTGTCGATATCAGTCATCGAAATGAACTACCCGGTGTGAAGCTCACCCAACCGTTAAGGTGACAAAACGGACATGGGTGCTCGGGAGGTCGCGGATGGGGAAGAAACCCGACAGGAACGATCGGTTGGACCTACGCGTGAGCAACAGTGAACGTGAGGTTGTCGTCAACACCCTGGGTCTCGCGATGAGCGAGGGCCGGTTGACCTTGGTCGAGTACGAACAACGACTCGACGCGGTATGGGCGTCGACGACTCGCGCAGACCTGGCCGAGGTCGTCCACGACCTGCCGGACGTCGAAGAACCGACGGGTGACCCGTCGACAGCGGTGGAAGCCGCCCGTACGAAGCGAGAATGGCGCGAGTATCTGGACGAATGGCGCTGGTGGTTCGGCGGTGCCGTCGTCATGAACGGAATCTGGGCAGTGCAATGGATCTCGGACGGAGAGCCGAATTCGTATTGGCCGCTGTGGCCCCTCTCGATCTGGGGCATCATCCTGATCGCGATGGTATTCATGCCCGAGGACAAGTCCGACAACGACTGAGACGGCAGTGCGGGCGCATTATTACGCCCTGTAGTTGGTGATTTCGCCGAACCTGGGACACTGGAGGTCGTGACTGCTCCTGACGGCAACGACGCCCCCGTATCGGCCCAACTGTTCGCTCGCGCCAGCACGGTGATTCCAGGTGGCGTGAACTCGCCCGTGCGGGCCTTCGCGTCGGTCGGCGGAACGCCTCGCTTCATCACCCAGGCCAGCGGATACACGATGACCGACGCCGACGGGAAGTCCTACGTCGACCTCATCTCGTCCTGGGGTCCGATGATCCACGGACACGCCCACCCGGCCATCGTCGAGGCAGTCCAGAAGGCAGCCTCCACCGGTCTGTCCTTCGGTGCCCCCACCGAGCGCGAAATCGAACTCGCCGAGGAAATCGTCCGCCGAGTCGGCCCCGTCGACCAGGTTCGGCTTGTGAATTCGGGCACAGAGGCCACGATGAGCGCGGTGCGTCTGGCGCGCGGCTTCACCGGTCGCACCAAGATCCTCAAATTCTCCGGCTGCTATCACGGTCACGTCGATGCGTTGCTCGCCGACGCGGGCTCGGGGCTGGCCACCTTCGGCCTGCCGACCTCACCCGGAGTGACGGGCGCTCAGGCGTCCGACACGATCGTGGTTCCCTACAACGACCTCGATGCCGTCACCGCCGCCTTCGACGCCAACCCCGACCAGATCGCGTGCATCATCACCGAGGCGGCGGCAGGCAACATGGGGGCGATTCCGCCGGTCACCGGCTTCAACGATGGCCTGCGCAGGCTTGCGACCGAGCGCGGCGCACTGCTGATCATGGACGAGGTGATGACCGGATTCCGCGTCAGCGCGGCCGGTTGGTACGGCATCGACGGTGTCGCGGGTGACCTCTACACCTTCGGCAAGGTCATGTCCGGAGGTTTGCCCGCCGCCGCGTTCGGTGGCCGAGCAGACATCATGGCGTACCTCGCACCGGCGGGACCGGTGTACCAGGCAGGCACCCTCAGCGGTAACCCAGTCGCCGTCGCGGCCGGCCTGACCAGCTTGAAACTGGCCGACGCAGCCGTCTACGAGAAACTCCAGAACAACTCGCAGCGACTCGGAACACTGCTCGGCGACGCCCTCACCGCCGAAGGCGTCAACCACCACGTGCAGTTCGCGGGCACTATGGTGAGTGTGTTCTTCGCCGATGGACCCGTCACCGATTACGCGCAGGCCAAGGCCGCCCAGACGTGGCGTTACCCGGCGTTCTTCCACGCGTTCCTCTCCCGCGGGGTGTACCCGCCGCCGAGTGCGTTCGAGGCGTGGTTCGTCTCCGCAGCTCTCGACGATCGAGCCTTCGAGATCATCGCCGACGCGGCTCCCGCGGCCGCGAAGGCCGCCGCGGCCGCCACCGCACCTCAGTGACGTCTGCATCGAACTGACTCCCCACCCGACTAGCGAGAAACAGGACCCGACGTGACCGAGGCCCCCGCAACACATCCGCACTCGACGACGCGCACCATCGTGCACGTCCTTCGGCACGGCGAGGTGCACAACCCGAAGGGCATCCTCTACGGGCGGCTGCCTGGCTTCAAGCTCTCGGTGACGGGCCAGTCGCAGGCCAAGGCAGTGGCGGACGCGCTCGCCGGACACGACATCACGCACGTCGTCGCATCTCCGCTCCTGCGCGCCCAGGAAACCGCAGCTCCGATCGCCGCGGCTCACGGCCTCACGATCGCCGAGGACGAGAACCTCATCGAAGCGGGCAACGAGTTCGAGGGACTGCGGGTGGCCGTGGGCGACGGCGCACTGCGCCGGCCTCGGCACTGGTGGAAGCTGCGCGACCCGTTCACCCCGTCCTGGGGCGAGCCGTACCTGCAGATCGCGCACCGCATGCTCGCCGCCGTCAACGCGGCCCGCGTCGCAGCCGTCGGGCACGAGGCCGTCTGCGTCAGCCACCAGCTTCCGGTCTGGACGCTGCGCCGTTTCCTTCAGGGCGACCGGCTCTGGCACGATCCGCGCAATCGCCAGTGCGGACTCGCGTCGCTGACGTCGCTGGTCTACGAGGGAGATCAGCTGGTCGATCTCGTATACTCCGAGCCCGCGGGATCGTCCGACCCGAGGATTTCCGGTGCGTAGGTTACTGCTCGCAGTTGCCGCCGTGACCCTCGTTGCGGGGTGCTCGACGGGCACCGACGCCGTCGCTCAGGGCGGTACCTTCCAGTTCGTCTCGCCCGGCGGCAAGACGGACATCTTCTACGATCCGCCGTCCGACCGCGGTGCCTTGGGCGAGCTGTCCGGGCCCGACCTGATGACCGAGGGCAAGACGACCTCGTTGTCGGACTACGACGGCGACGTCGTCGTCCTCAACGTCTGGGGCCAGTGGTGCGGACCGTGCCGCGGTGAAGCCGACGACCTCGAAAAGGTCTACGAGGCGACCAAGGCCTCGGGCGTCGAATTCCTCGGCATCAACGTACGCGACGAATCGCAAACTGCAGCACAAGATTTCGTCGTCAGCAACAACGTCAGCTACTCCTCGATCTACGACCCGCCGATGCGCACCCTCACCGCGCTGGGCGGCGTTCCCACCTCCGTCATTCCGACGACCGTCGTGCTCGATCGACAGCATCGCGTTGCCGCAGTGTTCCTACGTGAGCTGCTCGCCGAAGATCTGCAGCCCGTCGTCGAACGGATAGCAGCCGAGGAGCAAGTGCAACAGTGAACGAGGTCTACCTTGCCGGTGTCGGCGCGAGTTTCCAGGAAGCCGCGGCCTCCGGGCCGCTGATCCTGGCCCTCGGAGCCTGCGTCCTGGCGGGGCTCGTCTCGTTCGCGTCACCGTGCGTCGTACCGCTGGTGCCGGGTTATCTCTCGTATCTCGCCGGAGTCGTCGGAGCCGACGCCCCCGCAGTCAGCGCCGACGAGGCGGCCGTCAAGACGAAGGTGCGTAGCGGACGGGTACGCGTGGCCGGAGCGGCCGGACTGTTCGTCCTCGGCTTCACCGTGGTGTTCGTTCTCGCCACCGCATCGGTGTTCGGCGCAATTTCGGTGCTGGCGATCAACCGCGAACTGCTCATGCGCATCGGCGGCGTCGTCACCATCGCCATGGGGCTGGTGTTCGTCGGACTGATCCCTGCACTGCAGCGCGATGTGCGGTTCGAACCGAAGCAGATCGGATCGCTGGCCGGAGCGCCGTTGCTCGGCGGCGTGTTCGCACTCGGGTGGACCCCGTGTCTCGGGCCCACACTCGCAGGTGTCATCTCGCTCGCCGCCGGCACCGACGGTGCGACGGCAGCGCGCGGCGTCTTGTTGATCGTGGCTTATTGCCTCGGTCTGGGACTGCCGTTCGTGATCCTCGCGTTCGGTTCGGTCAGCGCGCTTCGAGGCGTCGGCTGGTTGCGTACCCACGCACGACAGATACAGGTGTTCGGCGGAATCATGTTGATAGCGGTAGGAATTGCACTTGTCACCGGTGCCTGGGATCAGTTCGTCGGTTGGGTGCGCGACGCCTTCGTCTCCGATGTGGTGTTGCCGATATGACCGCGGAGACCGAAGAGCGAACCGAGGCATCGCCCCCGCACAAGCAGTCGATGCTGGGCAGGGTCGTCGCGCTCGTACGCAACACCTGGCGCGGGCTCACCAGTATGCGGACCGCACTGGTGCTGCTGTTCCTGCTCGCTTTCGCCGCCGTTCCCGGTGCCCTGGTACCGCAGCGCAGCCTCAACGCGGGCAAGGTCGACCAGTACATCGCCGACCGTCCGACACTCGGCCCCATCATGGACAAGCTGGAACTGTTCGACGTGTTCGGCAGTTTCTGGTTCACCGCGATCTACGCACTGCTGTTCATCTCCTTGATCGGCTGTATCCTGCCGCGGTGCATCGAGCACGCAAAGCAGTTGCGTTCCAAGCCTGTTCGCGCGCCACGTAATCTTGCGCGCCTGCCGCACCACAGTCGGTACGACGTCGACGGCACCCCCGAGGACATTGCCGCACAGGTCCGTACGCAGTTGCGCGGCTGGCGCGTCGCCCAGCGATCCGAGGACGGCGGAGCGGTGACGCTCTCCGCGGAAAAGGGGTACGTCCGCGAACTCGGCAACCTCGTCTTCCACCTCTCGCTCGTCGGTCTGCTGGCCGCGATCGCCATGGGCAAGCTGCTCGGTTACGAGGGAAACCGCATCGTCATCGCCGACGACGGCCCCGGCTTCTGCACCTCGACACCGGCCAACTACGACGCCTTTCGCGCCGGCAATCTCGTCGACGGCACCGACCTCGAACCATTGTGCGTGCGGGTCAAGGACTTCCAGGCCGACTACCTCGACACCGGCCAGGCCGAGATGTTCACCTCGAACATCGAATACCAGGCCGGCGACGACCTGACGAACAACGTCTGGCGCGACGACCAGCTGCAGGTCAACCACCCGCTGCGGGTCGCAGGCGACCGCGTCTACCTGCAGGGCCACGGCTACGCACCGACCTTCACCGTGACGTTCCCGAACGGTGAGACCCGCACCGACACCATCCAGTGGCAACCGACCGACGCCACGACCTTCCTGTCCAGCGGCGTATTGCGCGTCGACCCGCCCGGCGGTCTCTACCCGGATCCGCTGGACCGCCGAAAGAACCAGATCGCCATCGAAGGGCTGTTCGCGCCGACTGCGTCGTTCCACGGCAGCCTGCTGTCGTCGAGCTTTCCGGCCATGAACGATCCCGCCGTCGCCGTCGACATCTACAAGGGCGACACCGGCCTCGACACCGGACTACCGCAGTCCATTTTCTCGCTCGATCAGGAAATGATCGCCCAGGGTCGCTTGGTCAAGCAGGATCGCGTCAACCTCATGCCGGGAGAATCGGCCACGCTGAGCGACGGAACCGTCGTCACGTTCGACGGCGCGAAGGAATTCGTCAACCTTCAGGTCTCCCACGACCCGGCTCAGACCTGGGTCCTGGTGTTCGCGCTGACGATGATGGGCGGACTGCTCGTCTCACTGGTGATCAAGCGTCGCAGAATCTGGGTCCGGCTCACCGCCGATGCGCAGTCACGACGTACTGTAGTAGACCTCGGCGGACTTGCACGCACCGATCAAGCGGGGTGGGGCGAAGAGTTCGACCGCCTGTGCACCCGCCTGCTCGGCGATACCTCGAAACAGGAGAACTGACCGATGCCGATCAACGAGACACTCTCGCAGTACAGCGACTGGTCGTTCGAATCAGCGTTCACCATCTACGTGCTCGCATTCGTCCTGCTCATCGCCCAGTACGCGTCCGCGAAAGCCACCGCCGCTCAGGCCAAGGAACTCGTCGGCGCAGGTGCCCCGGTGATCGAGACCCGGCCGGGTCGCGTCACCGAAGCGCCCAAGCGGCCGCTGTCCGACCGTCTGGCAGGCATGGGCTTTGCATTGCTCGCGCCGGCCCTGCTCCTGCACATCACCGCGGTGGTGCTGCGAGGGTTCGCCACCCACCGCTTTCCGCTCGGCAACATGTACGAGTTCGTCACCATGGCCACCGCCGCCGCGGCCCTGACCTCCGTCGTCGCCCTGCGCAAGAAGACGATGCGTCCGATGCTCGTGTTCGTTCTCGCACCGATCATCGTGCTGATGTTCTTCGCTGCCACCAAGCTCTACGCCGACGCCGCCCCGGTCGTCCCCGCACTGCGCTCCTACTGGCTGCCCATCCACGTCACCATCGTCAGTGTCGGCAGCGGCATCCTGCTGGTCTCCGGTGTGGCCAGCCTGCTGTTCCTGCTTCGCATCAAGCAGCCCGTGGGAGAGGAAAGCGTCGGCTTCTGGGGCAAGTTCGCCTCCAAGCTGCCTGACGCCCAGGCCCTGGACCGACTCGCGTACAAGACCACCATCGTCGCCTTCCCGCTCTTCGGCGCAGGCGTTATCCTCGGCGCGATCTGGGCCGAGGCCGCATGGGGACGCTTCTGGGGCTGGGATCCCAAGGAAACGATGTCGTTCATCACCTGGATCATCTACGCCGCCTACCTGCACGCCCGCGCCACCTCCGGTTGGCGCAACACCCGCGCCGCCTGGATCAACGTCGCGGGATTCACCGCCATGCTGTTCAACCTTTTCATCATCAACATGGTGGTCTCCGGCCTGCACAGTTACGCAGGCCTGAACTAACACTCGGCCGCTGCGCAGGCCGCTCAGCTGGTAGCGTCCGATCGGGCTCGATGGGGGAGACATCCGAGTCCGATCGAAGGATGTAGGACGCGAACTGGGGGGAATCGGTCATGGCCGATCGGCACGAGAACAATTGGCAACCCGTCCGACCGTTGGACGAAGACCCGCCGGACGAGCGCGCCCCGGAGCCGGCGGTGAACCCCGAACCGCCCGTCGCAGTCGAGGACGTATCTGTGCCCGACGCGAAGCCCGCGATTCCACGGGAACCGTTCCGCTCGACTCCCATCACCATGCCGCCCGAGAGCGCGGACGACCTACCCCTCGCGCCACGTGAGGCCGCGCCTGCGCCGCCGGAGATCCGGGTGGCGGAGTCGGTTGGGTCTGAGGAGTCGGTTGGGACTGAGGCCGAGGTTGCAGGGGAAGCCAGTGCGGTTCCGGTTTCGGGTGAGGCTGGGGTATCTGGCGAGGCTGAAGTTTCTGACCAAGCGGCCAGGTCCGGGGCTGTGGACAAGACCACCAGCACTGGGACGCCCTCGAACCTCCCGAAGACGCCTGTCGCGTTACCTGAGCCGACGAGTCCGGCGTTGCAGAGTTCCGTAGTCCCACCGCCCGAGCCGAGACCGATCCAGCGTCCGCCTGCGCCACCTCATCCCGCGCAGTGGGTGCCGCAGGGTCACGGAGCGCCTCCGAACAATGGAGTGCCACAGAATAATTGGATGCCTCAGAACGGTGGGATGCCGCAGAACGGTGGGATGCATCAGAACGGTGGGATGCCGCAGAACGGTTGGGCGCCGCAGAACGGTGGGATGCCGCAAAACGGTGGGGCACCGCAGAACGGTTGGGCGCCGCAGAACGGTGGGATGCCGCAAAACGGTGTGGCACCGCAGAACAATTGGGCACCTCCGCAGGGGCCGGGTGGGCCGCGGGGCCCTGTGCCGCAGGGCCAGGGCGGGCCGCAGGGTGGTCCGCAGGGGCAGGGTGGTCCGCATGGGCAGTGGACTGCACAGAATCAGTGGGCAGCGCAGGCAGGTCACCGGTCCCCACTTCCCGAATCTGTTGCGCCGCAGATGCATCCACATCCGAGTCCACAGCAACCGAATCCACAGCAACGCGGCATGGGTGATGCGCAGGTTCTCGTTCCGCAGGCATTACCAGTCGCACAGGTCCTGCCGGTTGATCGCGCTGTTCAGCAGCAGGTGTCTTCTCACGATCTGGGCAACTCGTTGCTCGTTCGTTCGGGCAATGTGCCGCCGGTTTCCGGATGGCGTCGGGCGCTCTATGTGATGTCCGGCGGCCATATCGATGTCGGTAACAGCGCTGCCCAACAGCATCGGCTCGCGTTGACTGCTCAGGTGGATCGGACGTTGGTGGGGTGTTACCGCGTCGCGGTGCTCTCACTGAAGGGTGGTGTCGGTAAGACGACGACTACGGCGACTCTGGGATCGACGTTCGCCGACATCCGAGGTGATCGAGTGATTGCGATCGATGCCAACCCGGACCGTGGAACCTTGGGGCAGAAGGTTCCCTGCGAAACGACCGCCACCGTCCGAAACCTGTTGCGTGACATCGATTCTCTGGAACGCTACAGCGACGTGCGGGCGTACACGTCGCAGAATGCCAACCGGTTGGAGGTGTTGGCATCGGACTCGGATCCGGCAGCATCCGAGGCGTTCAGCGGCGAGGATTACGACCGCGCGGTCGATATGTTGGAGAAGTTCTACAGCATTGTCATCACCGATTGCGGCACCGGCCTGATGCATTCGGCGATGGAGAGCATTCTCGAAGGCACGGACACGCTGGTGGTAGTCAGCTCGGCATCGGTGGATGGGGCGCGAAGCGCGTCGGCGACTCTGGATTGGCTCGATGCTCACGGCTATCGCGCGCTGGTGGCCTCGTCGGTCGCCGTTGTCAACGGCGTTCGACCGAGAGCAGGAAAAGTCGATCTACAGAAGGTCATCGATCACTTCGAGCAGCGTTGCGCCCATGTCCGGACGATCCCGTACGACCCGCATCTCGAAGAGGGCGCAGAAATCGAGCTGGACCGGTTACGTGGGCGCACACGCACGGCTCTTCTGGAGGTGGCGGCAGCGGTGGCGGCCGGATTCCCGGACTCGCCGACCGCCTCTCGCCCCAGTCGATAGTTGCCGAACCCCTACTCGGTCGGTTCTGTCCCCGCCTCGGTTCCGTCTTTTCCGCCGCGGCGAGCTTCACGATTGATTCGCCACAGAAAATCGGGATCGTCATCGGGTCCGACCGTGCGGGTCGGTGCAGCTCCTGCGCTGGGTCCGAAAGCCTTCCAGAACAGCACCACGACTGCTACCAAGCCGATCAACGCCAATAGATAGATCACGACGCACCTCCTACTACGAGGGTAGCCGCGATACAACAGGCTCCGCACCCGTCGAGCGTCGAAGATTCCTGAGAATGTTCGATGAGTTCGTACGGGTGCGGAGTGCGCGAATAATTCGCGACGGGGTACTGATCAGTGGTGCGTGCCGGCCTCTGTCGTCAGCGAGGTCAGCAGCTGCATAACCTCGGTCTCGCGAAAGCGGCGGTGTCCACCGGGAGTGCGGAGCGATCCGAGGCGTCCTGCGTGTGCCCAGCGAGTCACAGTCTTGGGGTCGACGTGAAAAAGCGCTGCAACCTGACCCGGCGTGAGCAGTGAGTCCTGAGCCTTGTGGAATGTGGGTGCGCTCATCTGTCGTGTCCTCCTACGATGCGGTTCGGTGCATTTGCGTCGAACCGGAGATATCGGTCTGCTGCGTTCGGAACCCATGGTTGCACTCGAACCCCTAGGTACTCGACTGATACAAGGTTGGTAAAGGGGAGGTAATGGACAAATCGGTCACCGCGGGCGAGGGTCGGAAGGCTCGTCGAGACCGGTAACCTGGGACCCGTGAGTGAAGCGACGAATTCCGACAGCAGCGAACCGACCAGCGGAAATGCCCTACCCAAGGGGTCGGCCAAAAAGTCTCTTGCCGTGAACCTCGGCGTCTACACCTTCGCGCGACTCGCACTCGTCATCGTGATCGCCGCGGTCATCGTCGGCGTCGGTTTACTGTTCGACCTCGAGGTTCCGGTTCTCGTCGCCGCGATTTTCGCCGTGCTGATCTCGCTACCGCTCTCACTGCTCTTGTTCAAGAAGATGCGTATCCGCGTCAACGAATCCATCGCAGCAGTCGACGAGGACAGGCGCACCGCGCGTGCAGACCTGCAGTCGAAACTGCGCGGTGAAGACGGCAAGAAATGACGGCGTCGGTCGATCACTCGGGATCACGCACCTGGGTCGACAACGCAGTCCGCCTGATCGAGGCAGATTCACAGCGCAGCGCGGACACGCACCTGCTGCGTTACCCCCTGCCGGCGGCGTGGGGAATTTCGCTCTACCTCAAGGACGAGTCCACCCACATCACCGGCAGCCTGAAGCATCGGCTCGCTCGGTCGCTGTTTCTGTACGCCATCTGCAACGGGTGGATCACCGATCGGACGACGGTGATCGAGGCGTCGTCCGGCTCGACGGCCGTCAGTGAGGCGTATTTCGCTCGACTACTGGGCTTGAAGTTCGTCGCCGTGATGCCGCGGAGCACCAGCCCGGCCAAGGTTGCGCTCATCGAGTCCCACGGCGGACGGTGTCATTTCGTCGACCGCCCCGGTGAGATGTACAGCGAGGCGCATCGACTTGCCGCCGAACCGGACAGCCACTACATGGACCAGTTCACCCATGCCGAGCGGGCCACCGACTGGCGCGGAAACAACAACATTGCCGAATCGATCTTCGACCAACTCCGGCTCGAGGAATGCCCCGTTCCGGACTGGGTGGTGGTGGGCGCGGGAACCGGCGGAACCAGCGCCACCATCGGTCGCTACATTCGGTATCGCAGGCACGCAACGAAATTGGCTGTAGTGGACCCCGAGAATTCGGCGTTCATCGGTGGTTACGAGACCGGCGACGCGGGCTTCGAGACCGGTTTGCCCTCCCGCATCGAGGGCATCGGACGACCACGCGTCGAACCGTCGTTCGTCGGCCAGGTGATCGACAGAATGATCGCCGTTCCCGACGCAGCGTCGGTCGCGGCCGCGAGATTCACCTCGGAGGCACTCGGAAAAAGGGTGGGGGGATCGACCGGCACCAACATCTGGGGAGCATTCGGGTTGATCTCGGAGATGATCGCCGCAGGCCGACGCGGCAGCGTGGTCACGTTGCTGTGCGATGGTGGAGATCGCTACTCGCAGACATACTTCGACGACTCCTGGGTCGCGGACCAGGGCATGGATCTCGAAGAACCGATGCGCGCTCTCGACAACTTCATCAGCACCGGGACGCTCTGAGACGAGCTACCGGCTCACCGCCATCGACGCCAGCGCAGTGGCAGCGGCGACCGTGCCGACAGCCGGCCATGCGCCGATCTTCTTGGCAAGCGGGTGCGAGGCACCGAACGCGACGAGGTACGTGCCGAGCAACGCACCGGCGCGTGCCGAGCCCGAGGATTTCTGCCACTGTTCGGTGCAGGCAACGCAGACGGCTGCGAGTACCGCTCCGCCGAGTTGACGATTGCCCGACTGCCGGGCGACGGCGAATCGCCCGAGCAAACCACCGGCGGCGAGGGCGGACGTGGCGAAAGAACGGCGAGCATCATGGTCGGACATGATCGTCACCCTAGCCTTCGTCACCGTAGCCGAGCCTGGACTCGCAAGCTGCGGTCCAGGTGGTCCCTTTGCTCGATCACCAAGCGCCGCAGTGCAGCTGGTGCCCACTCGTGGTCGGCTAGCCACGCGTCTGCGCTTTCGGTCGACGATTGCCCAGGGAAGAGACGTATCACTATCCGCCGTGCGATTTCGATACTGCGTGAGGTCCACAACGACGAGATGGACTCGAAGTATCGGTCGTCGTAGGGCGCAGTGAGGTCCGGTCGGTGACCGGCTCCGAAGCCGGTGATGTAGGCGTCGAGCACATCGTTGGAGATGTCCTCGCGTTCGGTGACAGCCGCCCACGCCGTCGCCTTCACAGAAGCGTCGGGAACAGCCGTCGACGCCGCAATGTGAGCGGTGCGCCCCGAGGAGGTGTCGTCCGAGGCCAGTTCGCCATCGAGGTCGTGAGCAGTCGCGTGGCCGGTTGCGGCGAGCGCCAGCCACAGTGCCCACCGGAGATCAGGATCGAGTTTCAGTCCGGCGATGACGACAGTGCCGTCGAGCAGCGAGCGCAGATCCTCCGCCAGGAAGTCGTCGAGCTGCGCAGCCGATGCGACGGCGCGCGCCCATACCAACTGTGCGTCGCTCCCGGGTTCGCTCGAGCGCAGTTGCAGCCACGATGCTTCGAGCCACTGCCGGGTGGGATCGCCGCGTAGTTCGTCGGGGAGATAGTGCCCGAGTGTGAACGCCACATTGGCGGTGACTGCCGAGAGCAGGCCGATCTTGGACTCGGTTGGCGCGAATCTGGTTGCTAGATCAATGTATTCGAGCGGCGAGAGCTCCGCGTCCCGGGTGGAGTTCCACAGTGCGGACCACACCAGCCCGCGCGCCAAGGGATCGACGATGCGATCGAGGTGGGCCCGCAGGGTGGCGGTGGAGCGTTCGTCGAATCGGATCTTGGCGTAGGTCAGATCGTCGTCGTTGAGCAGAACCAGTGCTGCATCGGGGAGATCTACCGGCGTTCGGGCTTGAACGATATCGAGTTCTCGGCGGTGGGTTCTCGTCAGATTTCCGTCCTCGTCCAGATCGTAGAGCCCGATCGCGATGCGGTGCGGGCGCGGATCCGTCTGCTCGACGGCATCGCCGTTAAAGCTGAGTGTGGATACGCCGGTGGTCTGCAGCCATGCTGCTGCCCAGGTGTCGAGGTCGCGTCCGCTGGCGGCCGACATCTCGCTCAGGAGGTCCGTCAGCGTCGTGTTCCCGAAGGCATGGGTGCGAAAGTAGCTACGGGAAGCGGAGAAGAAGGCCTCGGCACCGACGAACGCGCCCAGTTGCTTGAGCACACTCGCGCCCTTGGCGTAGGTGATGCCGTCGAAGTTCAGCTTGGCGGCCTCGAGATCGGAGATGTCGGCGACGATCGGGTGAGTGGTGGGAAGCTGATCCTGCAGATAGGCCCACGCTTTTCGGCGGTTGGCGAAACTGACCCAGGCATCGGTGAATCGGGTGGCCTCGGCCGACGCATATGCGCCCATGTAATCGGCGAACGACTCCTTGAGCCACAGATCGTCCCACCACTGCATCGTGACGAGATCGCCGAACCACATGTGCGCCATCTCGTGCAGAATCGTATTGGCGCGGGCCTCGTACTGGGCTTCCGTTGCCGCAGAACGGAATACGTACGATTCGGTGAACGTGACGAGACCGGGGTTTTCCATCGCGCCGAGGTTGTACTCGGGGACGAAAATCTGATCGTACTTTCCGAACGGGTACAGGTAGTCGAACTTGTCGTGGAAGAAATCCAGGCCGCGCTTCGTGATGTCGAAGATGTCGTCGGCATCGAAATGTTCGGCGAGGGAGGCTCGACAATAGGCACCGAGAGGCACGGTCAGTTCGCCTCGCGTCCAAGAGGATTCGACACCGTGATACGGGCCGGCAGCAACTGCGGTGATGTAGGTCGAGATGGGCAGAGTCGGCCCGAACGTGGTGACCGTGTCCTTGGTGGCTCCGGCACGGTTGGACAACACGGTCCATGCCGGGGGTGCGGTGACCTTCAGCGTGAACGCGGCCTTGAGGTCCGGTTGCTCGAAGTTCGCGAATACCCGTCGAGCATCGGCCGGCTCGTACTGGGTGTAGAGGTAGACGTTGTCGTCGACGGGGTCTACGAAGCGATGCAGTCCTTCCCCCGACCTGCTGTACCGCCCGCGTGCACGAATCCGAACGACGTTGTGCTCTGTGAGGCCGACCAGTTGGATGCGAGCGCCGTCGTAATCGACCTCAGTGTCGACGCCGTTGACGGTGACCTCGTCGACAGCAGCACCGATGAAGTCGACCCATGTCGCTGCGGTGGTGGCGTCGAATTCGAGAGTTGTGACCGTCTCGAAGGTATCCACACCGAGGTCCTCGGCCCGTAGAAGATTCAGCTGGACGAGGTACTTCACCCCGTCGATGTGGCGCGATCGCCTGCGAGTTTCGGTCCGGGTTAAATTCGCGGTGCTCACCGAACCAACCCTAGGTGATCGTTTTTCACAGGGCGGGCGGGGTGAAGTAGTGATGTCCGAGTGGATCGACGATGTGCAGGACTCCTTCCGGCAGTAGTTCGGTGTGCCACAGCTTCCGCGTTTTGAGGTTGTGGTGGAGCCGGCAGCGCGGACCGATGTTCGTGAGGATCGTCCAGCCGCCTCTCTCGGGGCGTTGTCGGTCGAATTCGACGATGTGGTCGAGGTCGCATCGTTCCGAAGGCACGTTGCAGCCGGGATGCACGCAGTAGGGCTGTTCGGCGCGAACACGCGCGGCGAGAGCACGACTGGGGGCATAGCTCAGTGCGCCCGGAGGCGGTAGTTTCATGCCTCCGTGGCCGTCGGGGTAGAGAGCGTGTACGCCGATGGGGTCGTCCCCGACGATGGCTCGCCAGCGTTCGATCAGTGTTCCCCCACCCGGCCGCGGTCGGATCGCAGTAGGGGGTCCGGCTCTGTCGGCCGGCGGTGTGTCCGGCGGCCGGTTCGTCGGATGGTCGCCTCCCGGCAGTACGGGAGTCGCACTGCCGCTAAACTTTCGGGCGGTCGTGTCGGCATCGGTGTCAGTGGGCTCGGATGCCTCCGGATCAGGGTTACCGTGGGCGGGAGTCTCCGGGGCCGGATCGGTCTCACCGTCGCGGCCCACCGTGCAAGGTGTGCACTCGCACAGCAGTGCCTCACCGCGCATCAGTGCCGTCTGAGCGTCGCCTCGCCGTTGATCGTCCGAACGCGGATCCTCCGGATGCAGGCGCATGACCTCGGTCTCGATCCGCGACAGCTGTTCGTCGGCTTCGCCGTCGGTCATGAGTGTGGTCAGGCTCGACAGTCCCCGTGCCCGGCGACGAAGGCGGACTCGCTTTTCGGTGCGCGCCGCGCGCGTGCGCACCGCACGGTCCCAGTCGGCATCGGCCTCGATCAGCAGGCGATCGATCTCGCGACCCAGAGAACCTGGAGCCATCTCTCTGGCGGCTTCGAGAATTTCTGCCTCCAAGGCGACGACTGTCTCCGGCCGGGCATGAAGCAGATGGTCATGAATTGTCCGCACTCGCTCCAGATCGAGCACACCGTCGACGAAACTCCGACGCACGAGCGGGCGCAGTTGACGCCACATCCGCAGCCTGTTGTCGATGGCGGCGAAGGTGGAGGACACCGCGGCTGCCAGTTCGCAGATCGCCGAGCTGTACAGATCCTTCTCGGTCACCCCGGTGTCCCACGAAGATGTGCCGGCCGTTCGACTGCGGACGTACTCGTCCATGGACGCGAGTTCCGACGCGGCGGCAGCGTTGATCGCCCGACGAGCGCCCAGAACGTCGGCGAGCGCGCAGTGATGCTCGGCCACCCACGCCACTTTTCGTAGCCCCATGTCACCCCCCCAGCGACGGTGGATCGAACGCCCGTTCGACCTCGTTGCCGCAAGTGTAAGGCGAGCCACCGACAGATTCTTCGGCCCTGGTGAGGGGCTCAGACTGCGCTGACGGCTCGGGTCACATCGAGCCCCAGGAGGTAGTGATTGATGGCGATTGCTGCCTTCGATCCTGCTGCGGCCGAATTGATCAGTTGGGCCGGTGAATCCGAGACGTTCCCGGCTGCCCACAGGCCGTCGACGCTGGTGAGCCCGGTGGGGTCGGTGGCCACCCATCCGTTGTCGAGGCGAGTGCATCCGATCGAACTCAGAAGTATGTCGTTCGGAACGAACGTCGGCCCGACGAACAAGACATACCGAGGAACGACGGTTCCGTCGGACAGCTCGACGCCGGCTACACGCCCGTCGTGCACGACGACTCGGGAAACCGGTGCGTCGACGATTCGGACCGACCGAGCGTCGAGTCGCATCCGTTCGTCGTCACTGAGTTCGATGCCGTTGGTGAAGAAGACGACGTCTTCCGACCATTGGCGAATCAACGAAGCCTGGTGGATCGTGAACGGTCGATTGGAGCCGCCGACAACAGCAATAGGCTGATCTCGAACCTCGTAGCCGTGGCAGTACGGGCAGTGCAACACCCCTGAGCCCCATTGCTCTCGGACTCCAGGGATGTCGGGTAGCTCGTCGCGCAGCCCGGTCGCCACCAGGGCCGATCGCGAAGCGAGGACCGCGCCATTGCCGAGGTGGAGCTCGAAGCCATCCTCGATTCGAGTTACGTTGTCCTGCAGGATCTCTCCGCCGTAGCGGAGAACCTCCTTGCGCCCGGCCTCATTCAAAGCCTCAGGTGTGGATCCGTCACGCGAGAGAAAGTTGTGCACATGGTCAGCGGGGGCATTGCGCGGCTCTCCGGCGTCGACGACGATCACGCGCCGGCGGGCGCGTGCCAAAAGCGTTGCGGCGCTGAGCCCGGCGGGTCCGCCCCCTACCACTACGGTGTCGTACGTCAAGACGGCTCCTCCTGTGGATCGGGCTATGATGCGAACCTAACAGAACTGTCAACTGGTTAACAATGTTGGGTGGTGGCGATGACCGAAACTTCGCTTCGTGAGCTGACCTGCGCGCGGTGGGCCGAGTTCAATCCGGAGCTGGACACTGCGCCGATGCAGGTGGTGGCTCAGATCAAACGCATCGTCGCACTGCTCGATCTGGCCGTCGAACCGATATATGCCGCCGCCGATGTCTCCGGTGCCGAGATGGAATTGATGGTTCCGCTGCGCTATGCCGCCGAGCCTGTGACGGCAGCGCGTTTGGCGGAATTGCTCGGCATGACACGTGCCGGGGTGAGCAAGGCACTCGCGAAACTCGAACGACGCGGTTTCGTGGCGCGAATGCCCAGCGCTCAGGATCGACGGTCTGCCTCGATCACCCTCACCGATGAGGGAAAGAGCGTCGTGGACGACGTATTTCCCCGCGAGCTCGAAGCGCACGGGCGACTGTTCGACGCATTGGGCGCACGTCGACAGCGCGCCCTCGAGTCCCTGACCATTGTTGCCGAGTCAATGGAGGCCGGTCTGTCGCAGTGACGGCCTACTCGACCTGCTCCGCGGCTATTCTCGGCGACACGGCCGGGGCTATGTGGGAGGCGATCACGATGAACACGTTTCAGAAGTCGGCATCGGCGTTCAACAAGATTTTCATGGTGGTGATGAAAATGCCGGTGCTCGACAGGGTGCTCGGGCGTTCGATGGGCATCCTGACCTACACCGGCCGAAAGTCCGGGAAACGGATCGCACTTCCGGTCGCGATCAGTCGTAGAGGCAACCACCTGAAGATCGGGGTTGCCTTGCCGGACAAGAAGAATTGGTGGCGTAACTTCCTGGGCGACGGCGGCCGGGTCGACGTCGATCTCGGTGGCGTTCGGTATGCAGGCCTCGCAACGGCAACCCGCGACGACCGCGGGCGGGTATCGGTCGACATCGCCCTCGATCGCTGAACCGTCGCAGCGCACGCCCGGGCGTTGCACTCGGAGAGGATCGAGCCCGTTCATCTGTTCCTCGGTGCACTCGAGAAAGCCGACGAACCGCTGAGCTCTGCGCTGGCGAAGGCCGGATTCACCCTCCACAACGCTCTCGAGGACGTTCGGTCGACTGATGCCCGAGCCCTACGGTCCATCGGCATCGATCTCGCCGACGTGATCGACACCGTCGAGACCGCGGTGGGATTCGGTGCAGTCGACCGCCCGAACGAGATAGGCGTCGAACATATTCTTCTCGGTGTGGTTCGAGGAGCCGATCCGTGGTTCACCGAACTGGTGAGTGTCCGCGGCACCCTGGACGAGCTGCGGTCGACGGTTCTGCTCGTCCGAACGCCGTAGCCGCCCAACGCTGCGGACCCTACGATGGCGGCCATGAACTTTCTGATTCGGCTCGTGATCAATGCCGTTGCCATCTGGGTCGCCAAGGAATTCGTAGACGGGATCACCGTCACCAGTTCGGGTCGCGGCGATGGGTGGGACATCGTGGTGTTGCTCGGCATCGCAGCCGTGCTGACGATCGTCAACGCATTCATCAGGCCGATGGTGAAGCTTCTGTCCCTGCCGTTGCTGATACTGACTCTCGGACTGTTCACTCTCGTGATCAACGCGCTGATGCTGCTGTTGACGGGGTGGTTGTCGTCGCAGACCGGCTACGGCCTCGAGATCGTCGGGTTCGCCGCTGCGTTCTGGGGCGCGATCATCATCTCGATCGTGAACTTCCTGCTCGGGGCGTTCGTACCCGAGAAGCGTTAGGCGAACGCCAGCGCAATGCCGGTGCTGGCTCCCCAGACGAGCATGGCCAACCCTGAATCACGCAGTGCAGGAATCAATTCAAAACCGTGGGCACCCTTGCGAACCGGTGAATTGGCACGGGCAGCGAAGGGGAGCGCCAGCAGGCCCACCAGTGCCCAGGGAGTCCGTGCGATCAGGATCACGGTCATCGCGAACGGCACCACCAGCAGCGCGAGATGCAGGTAACGCGTGCGGGCGTCACCCAATCTCACTGCGAGCGTGCGCTTCCCGGATTCGGTATCGGTGGGGATGTCTCGCAGGTTGTTGGCCACCAGTACTGCACTCGAGAACGATCCGACGGCCACCGCGGCCAACACTCCGGCCCAGTCGATCGTCTCGGCTTGCACGAACTGCGTGCCGAGAACTGCAACGAGTCCGAAGAACACGAATACCGCGATCTCGCCGAATCCGCTGTAGCCGTACGGCTTGGAGCCGCCGGTGTAGTACCAGGCACCGGCGATGCAGACCAGCCCTACGATGACCAACCACCAGGCACTGGTCACGGCCAACGCCAGCCCGGCGACGGCACCCACAGCGAAGCAACCGATGGCGGCCTTCTTGACCGCGCCTGCCGACGCCGCCTTGGAGCCGACCAGCCGCAGCGGTCCTACTCGATCGTCATCGGTGCCGCGTATTCCGTCGGAGTAGTCGTTGGCGAAATTGACGCCGACGATCAGGGCCAACGAGACGATCAGTGCCAGCAGGGCCTTCCACCACACCCCGGCGCCGAGGGACACGGCTGCACCGGTACCGACGAGGACGGGAGCGATAGCATTCGGAAGCGTGCGCGGTCGCGCACCTTCGATCCATTGCGCAGTGGTGGCCATGAGCGACGATCTTTCCGTATGTGTTCGACGGGTGAGAACGCGGCCGGTCAGAACGGCAGACGCGGCAATACCGGTAGGGGAATGACGGGCAGCTGGACGCCGGGAATCTGCGGCAGCGGCACGGTGGGTGCCGGCGCAGGAGCCGGTGGGTAGTAGTGCGGCTGGTATTGGACCGAGGGGGCGGGCTCGGCTGCGGGTGCCGGCGCAGGCGTCGTCGTGGGGGCCGGAGGCGGGATGTCGGGCGTGGGTGTCGAGCTCGAGCTCGAGGTCGTGGCTGCGGTCGACGGCGTCGTGGTCTGCGACACGCGCTCGCTCACACTGGCAGGGGTGCTCAGCGGTTGGTCTCCCGGGCCGGAGCCGAGCGCGGTGAACACTCCGATGGCGGCGATGACGCCCGCGATCGGCAGCGCGATCATTCCCAGCCTCGTCAACGCCGGACGGTGTGAGACGAGGGGCGCCGCGCCGGTCGCGTCGACGCGGGTGGCGTGGACGGCTGCCCCACCGCCGACCACCAGCTCCGGCCGATCGGGAACTATGACCGGCAGCTGTAGAAAGCGTTCGAGGGTGGCCCGGATCAGCGGCACGTTGGAGGTACCACCGATGGCGACGACGGCGTCGGGATAGAACTCGGCCTCGAGGCCGAGTTGTCGCACCATCGCGGCGGCCTGCTCGGTGGAGCGCGCGATCGACAACTCGAAGATGTGCCGCTCGAGGAGCACGTGCTCGCCGTCGGGTGTACTGGTGGTCCGGTGTGTGGAGAGCGCTTCCTTGATGCCGCGGCAGAAGGCCGTCAGCGAACTGTCCTCGTCGGGTGATTGCGGCGGTCGCACGATGCCCAGGCCGAGGATGTGCTCGCGGACGACGGCGTCGAAGGCGCTGCCGCTGATGGCGGTAGTGCGCGTCGAACCGTAGGAGCGGCCGGATTCGACGTCCACGATGTCAATGCCGACGCCCGTGTCACCGGCGTCGAACAGCGCGATCGTTCGGTGGTGGGAGGGCAGTCCGGGCCGTAGATACTCCAGTGCCGCGCCGGTTTCGTCGATGAGGTGGACATCGGAGACGTACTCCTCGTCGAGGGCCGAGGCGATGTGTGTCCGCTCCGCCGGGCTGCGGTAGGCGACGCCGAGCGACTGCGGTGCGTCGGGCCGGTCGACGATGCCGCGGACCACGCGCGCGACGTCATCGGCCGATGGGGCAAGCTGCCAGCTCTCGAACGGAGTGTCGTCGGTCCAGGTACCGTCTTCGGTGGTCCGGGCCGTGCGGATGCCACACGTGCCCAGTGACACACCCACGGACGAACGCATCGCTTCTCCGGCCTCTCCGATTCGATGACGGCGATCAGGCTTACTTTGCACGCCCTCGGGACGGGCGACGTGGACACTCTACCGTCTTGCGGTTTGGTTAGGGTCCACAAAACAATCCGATCGTCGATTCGAAGCGCTCCGCCCCGCGGCTTACGATCTGATGACAGTGCACAACGACATCGCGTTCTCGAAGACGACGCACCTCACCGCCGACCCTCCGGTGGTGGGGATCCTCGGCGTCGTGACGACCTCGGTCGACGGAAGTCCGGTCCCGGTGTCGGGAACGAGGGCGCAGTCGCTGCTGGTGGCACTGGCGATGGTTCCGGGGCGCGCCCGGTCGGCGCAGGCGCTCATCGAGGAGGTGTGGCCCGACGAGCCTCCGCGATCACCGAAGAACGCTCTGCAGACGCAGATCTCTCGGCTGCGATCGGCGCTGCCCAGCGGCGCTCTCGAGAGTGGACCCGGAGGGTACCGGTTGGCGCTCGGTGCCGAAGACATCGATCTCGGACTGGCCCGTGCTCTGCTCGGCGACGCGCAGGGACGCCTCGCCGATGAACGGTTCCAGGATGTGCTCGCCTTGGTGGACGAAGCCCTCGGTCTGTGGCGCGGTGAGCCGATCGAATCCGTTCGCGCTGCCGCCGACCCGGTCGCCGCAACTCTCGAGTCCCTGCACGTCGCGGCACTGCTGGGCCTGAGAAGATTTGCCGACGCCCTGCCGTATGCGCAGGCCCGATCGGCCGGAGATCCATCCGACGAGCGCGCTGCCGCCGACCTCATGCGGGCGCTGCACGGTGTCGGCCGATCCAACGACGCGCTGACGGTGTTCGCGAAATTACGTAGCGATCTGGCCGGGCGGTTGGGAACGGATCCTTCGCCTGCGACGACGGCACTCAATGCCGACATCCTCGGTCACGATGTCCCGACGGTGTTGCAGACCATCGGTCTTCGCGCCGCACCCAATGCGCTGATCGGTCGCGGCGACGACATCGACGCGATCGAGGAACTGCTGAACACCTCTCGCGTCACCACCGTCCTCGGTCCCGGCGGCGCGGGTAAGACACGCATCGCACATGCCCTGGGTCATCGAGCTGCAGCGAGGATGCCGGTGGCGTTCGTGGAGTTGGCATCGCTGCGCAGTGGAGAGGACGTCGCCTCGGCGATCGGGGCCACTCTCGGATTGACCGAAGCCGATTTCACCGTCGGCAGTCTTCAGGTCGCTCGGGTGCACTCGATTCACGATCGTCTTCTCGACGTTTTCTCGACCCGCAGATCTCTGTTGATTCTCGACAACTGCGAGCACGTGATCGACGAGGTAGCGGCGGTCGTGGACGAGCTCGTGTCTGCAACGGACATGGTGACGGTGTTGGCGACCTCACGTTCGCCGATGGGGTCGACGGCGGAATCGGTGTTCCCGCTGCCCTCGCTCGGCATGCTCGGCCCCAATTCGCCTGCTACAGAGCTCTTCTGCATTCGAGCTCGCGCAGTTCGGCCGTCCGTGCGGCTCGATCCGGACGCCGTCTCGGCTTTGTGTCGCACCTTGGACGGTTTGCCTCTCGCCATCGAGTTGGCGGCAGCGCGCGTGAAGTCGATGAGTGTGGAGGACATCGCCACTCGGCTGCACACACGGTTCGCACTGCTGCGAACGCCGGACCGTACCCGGCCGGAACGACATCGAACCTTGCATGCGGTCATCGACTGGAGTTGGAATCTGCTCGACGGCGCAGAGCAGGCAACTCTTCGGCGGCTCTGTCGCTTTCCTGCGGGTTTCGATCTCGACGCGGCACGAACGGTGGCGGAATGGTCCGAGGTCGAGGATGTTTCGGTTGCGCTCGACGGTCTGGTCAACCAGTCCATGCTCACGGTTTCCGAGACATCGACCGGCGTGCGCTATCACATGCTCGAGACCGTCCGCGAGTACGGCGAGGAGCAGTTGGACGCCAGTGGAGAGCGCGAGCAGGTCGCGGTACGGCTGCGGGAGTGGTCGACTGCCGTGGCGACGACGGTCTCCGCGGGCTATAGCGGTGGGCGTTCGGCCGAGATGGTTCTGGTGCTCGAAGCCGAGCACGACAACCTGCTCGTGGTCATGAGACATTCTTTCGCGCAGGATGTTTCGCACCACGTCTGCACTCTGTTCTCGGTACTGGGCTACTTCTGGGCCATGCGGGGCGCACATTCCGAGGTGCTGAACTGGGCCGGCCGGGTGCAGGCCAGCATCCGCCGCGGGATCGCAGATACACCCGACGACAACGCGGTCATGTGCATGCTGGTTCTGGCGGCGCACTTCGCCTACGGCCGACAACTGCGTCAGGTCGCCCGCTCTCGAGCTGATCTACGAATTCTGTTGCGCGACAGACGAAATATCTCACCTGGGCTGCGCTTCAACGCAGAAGTGCTGGTGCATCACATCGGGGGTCGGGGATTGGCCCGAAAGCTCGCTCTCGCCACTCGATCCGAACACGACGACGTTCGGTGCAACGCGCACGTCGTACGTTCGATGCTCGCGCAGAATTCGGGCCGACTACACGAGTCCATTCGAGACGGTGAGCGCGCTCTGACCCTTGCGCGCAGTCGCGGTGATCTGTGGGCCGTGGGTTCGACCTCTCAGACACTCGCCAGCTCCTACGGTCTGGCAGGTGATCAAGCGCGTGCCGCCGAGTACTACCGAACCTCGGCCGACGTCATGTGGACGATGCACGCCTACGAGGAGAGCATGCAGACCCGAACCTTTCTGGCGATGGCACTGATCGGCGCGGGTCGCGTGGACGAAGGTCGTGCGCTGGTGGAGGAATTGGCGTCGGGAGTCATGGCGCGAGACTGGAGCCCGGCAGAGTCCGGCGTCACCGATCATCGCCACGCGGCGGACGATTCGGGAGCCCGATGGGATCGCGCGCAGCAGCAGTCGACGTCGGCGTCGTTGACCGCTGCGCGGGCGGCGGCGGATGTGGAAGACGGTTACGTCGACCGAGGTTTGGAGCAATTTCGGGAAGCACTGGCTGTCGGCGGCTGGCCATCGCAGGACGCGAGCGATCCGTTCATGACGATCCTGGTGTGTGCGGCCGTCGGAGCGCACGTACTGCACGGTCGTGCCGTGGATGTGCGTGACGCAGTGCAGGAATTGGTGCGTACGCCGTGGAATGCGTCGATGCCGGGCGGTTTCTACGATATTCCGATGCTCGGTGCCGTGGCGTGTGCAGTGGGCTCGTTCGAGCTGCAGTGCGGAGACCGCGAACGTGGGGTTCGGTTGCTGGCCGCGTCGGGCAGGGCGGTGGGGCGCCAGGATTTTCCGTCCATGCGAATCGATCGGCATGTGGCCGCAGCCCGCTCGATCGCCGGTGACCGTGCGGTCGATGCCGGAATCGAGCGGGCTGCTGGTATCACCAGACATGCTGCACTGCAGGAGATCTTGAGTTTGCTCTCGGAGTCCTAGGCCTTTCGCATGTACGACTTCACGGTCAGTGGGGCGAAGACGGCGACGATGACCACAGCTCCGACGAGTGAGTACACGACGTGAATACCGAAGTGCCCGTTGTTCGCCAACTCCCGCACGGCCGTCACCAGGTGTGAGACGGGGTTGACATCGGCGAATGCCTGCAGCCAGCCCGGCATAGTGGAGGTGTCGACGAAGGCGTTGGACAGAAAGGTCAGCGGGAACAGCACCAGCATCGAGATGCCCTGTACCGAAGAGGCTTTGCTCATCAGGGTGCCCAGCAGCGCAAAGATCCAGCTGATAGCCCAGGCACAGAACATGACCAGCAAGACTGCTCCGGCGAGGCCGAGTGCGCCACCTGCGGGGTGATAGCCCATCGCGAACCCGGTGAGAAAACAGACGACCGCGGCAATCAGGTAGCGGATGACGTCGGCCATCAATGCCCCAGCGAGCGGTGAGATCCTGGCGATCGGGAGAGACCGGAATCGGTCGAAGACACCCTTGTCCATATCTTCTCGCAGCTGGGTGCCGGTGACGACGGACCCGGTGATCACTGTCTGCACCAGGATTCCTGGCACGATCATCGGCAGGTAGGACGTGACGTCGCCGGCAACCGCGCCGCCGAAGATGTAGCTGAACATCAGGGTGAAGATGATCGGTAGCAAGACCACATCGGTGAGCTGTTCGGGATTGTGGCGGAGCTTGAGCAGGCCGCGGTATCCCATGGTCGCGGACTGAGCGGCGGTGCGGGCCAGGCCGATATGTCGGACGACCGGCCGGTCGGCGGGGTCGATGTATGTCGATGACGGTGGGGTGAGAGTAGTGGTCATGCTGCGTCCTCGTCTGTGCTCTTGCCGGTGAGGGTCAGGAAGACCTCGTCCAGGCTGGGTTTGGTGACGGTTATTTCGCCGACGTCGATGCCGAAGTCGCGCAAGCGAATCAAGATGTCCGGGGTGACCGACGTATCGGCCATGGGTGCGGTCAATCGAGCGGATTCGGGGCTGACGGTGACCTCGACGTCGAGATGTTGCGCAACGAGCGCCCGGGCATCGTCGATCTGGTGTCGGTCGGTGAGAGTCAGTGACAGTGCAGAGGTACCCACCGAGGACTTGAGCCCGTCTGCGGTGTCGTCGGCGATGACGCGGCCGTGATCGATGACGGCGATGCGATCGCACAGCTGGTCGGCCTCGTCGAGGTACTGCGTGGTGAGCAGGACGGTCGAGCCCTGGGCGACGAGCCGGCGAATCGTGTCCCACATCTGAGCACGGGTGCGTGGATCGAGACCGGTGGTCGGCTCGTCGAGGAACAGCAGCGGCGGTGCCGAAATGAGGCTCGCGGCCAGATCGAGGCGTCGACGCATGCCGCCGGAGAACATCTTCAACGGTCGCGACGCCGCGTCCGTCAGTCCGAATTCCTCGAGCAGTTCGACGGCCTTGGCTCTGCTGGCGCGTCGACTCAGGCCGAGGAGCCGAGAGAACACGACGAGGTTCTCGGTTGCGGTGAGATCCTCGTCCACCGATGCGTACTGGCCGGTGACGCCGACGAGTGACCGGACCGCGGTGGCGTCGGCGACGACGTCTCGGCCGAAGACTCGCGCCGAGCCGCCGTCGGGTCGAAGAAGGGTGGCGAGCATGCGGACCGTCGTGGTCTTGCCTGCTCCGTTGGGGCCGAGGACGCCGTAGACCGCCCCGGTGGGGACGGTCAGGCTGACGCCGTCGACCGCGCGTTGCTTACCGAACGTCTTGACGAGGCCGACTGCCTCGATAGCTGGTGTGGTCATGGGGACAACGATCACCCCGACCGCTTGCACGACGCGTACGTTGCGCTTGCGTCACCTGTCGTGTGCCGTCACACGACGCATGTGGTCAGAGCGGGAGCGAGGTCTCCGTCAGGCCGACGCCACCGGTTCCGCGCAACTTCCTGAACCATTCGGTGCCGAAGGCGGTGGTGAGTTGTTCGATCGGCATCTGCAGGAACGGGCCGAAGTCGCCCACCTGGGTCTCGTGCGCTTCCATAGCAGCCCGCTTGGCAGCGATCACACTCGTCACGTCGACCACCGTCGTGATCTCGGTTTCCGGCAATCCGAACGTCTCCATGTCCGGCGGTGACGCCTCCTCGCTCCAATTCGGATTCGCCTCCAACAGTCGGCGCATGTGATCGCGATTGGTGGTGGTCTCGTACACGTTCGGGGTCCCGGCGATCTCGGTGGCGCGTTTGCCGACCACGTGAACCTGAATGTGGTCGGGGTGGCCGTATCCACCGTTCGGGTCGTAGATGGTGACGACGTCGGCCTGTTCTTCGAGCAGCACGTCGGCCAGTCGCCGTGCCGCGGTGTCGACGTCGACGTTGCAGAAGGCCTCCGGATTGGCGTTTTCCGGGGTGCCCGCCATCCCGGAATCGGCGTAGTGCAGCCGCACGATTCGGTCCACGCCCAGAACGGCGGCCGAACGATCCAGCTCGATGCGTCGGCGCTCTGCCAATGTCTCGCCGTCGGCGAGGATGCCGTCCGGATATTCGCCGAGGGCTCCGTCGGTTGCCGTGACGAGTACGACGCGATGGCCGGCATCGGCCGCCAGACGCATCACCCCGCCGGTGCCGAACACTTCGTCGTCGGGATGTGCGTGGAAGCAGACCAGAACACTCATGCAGCCAATGCTTGCACGTCGAAGCGGGTGTGGCCCAGTCGGTGGGCCGATACGGTCGGCCCGGAGCGCTCAGGATAGTGCGCTGACGAAGTAGCCGTCGCACACGCGCGCGCGTGTGCTGAACGCGCGCAGGTTCGCAGACCCATGGCCATCTATTTCGCGCGCACCTGGCAAACGCGAGCGCGTTCGTGCGTGAGACAGTGGCGCATGACGCCTGACCACAAGGGTCCAACCCGTGCAGGGACCGAGATCGAGACGGTTCTCGCGCTCGAGCGGGAGCTGCAGACTGCGCACTGTCGAAGCGACCCGGACCGACTGGCCGATCTGCTCGCCGACGACTTCGTCGAAGTGGGAGCCTCGGGCGCGGTGTGGGACAAGGCGTCGATACTCGACCTACTGGACAGCGAAGATTCCGTCGAGATCGAGGTGCTGCAACTGAGCGGTCGAGTGATCAGCACGGATTTGGTACTGCTGCACTGGATCTCGCGCCGAGCGGACATGCGAGCGCGCCGAACTTCGTTGTGGCGTCGCATCGAATCGGGATGGGAATTGGTGCACCATCAAGGCACGCCGCTGAGGTGACGCGTGTGCCGCCGATCGGGGCACTGCCGAACAGTGACCCGCAGCGACTCAGCGCTTGCTCAACACTGCCCGCAGTTGCGCGCGATTCAGTTTTCCCGGACCTCGGGTCGGCAGTGAGTCGACCAGAAACAATTCGCGTGGCGCGGCCGTGATGTCCAACGACGACGCGACGTGAGAGCGCAACTCCGCCAACGTCACCGGAGTCGAGGCGACAACCGCGACCACAATTTTCTGCCCGAGTCTCTCGTCCGGCAATCCGACGACCGCGCATTCGAGTACCGCGGGATGCGTGATCAGTGCCGCTTCGACGACCTGCGGCACCACGGTCAAGCCGCCGGTCGAGATGGCCTCGTCGAGCCGGCCGGTGATGCTCAGTACCCCGTCGACCATGGTTCCCGCGTCATCCGTCCGGAACCAACCCGGCTCGGCGAATGCGGGGTGGTCGGGTAATCCGCGATATCCCGAGGCGAGGGTTCTACCGCCCAACACCACCCTGCCCTCGTCGAAGCGCACCACAGTATCGCGCAGTGGAACACCGTCGTAGACGCAGCCGCCTGCGGTCTCGCTCATACCGTAGGTGCGCACCAATCGAATACCCGCGTCGATAGCTCTCTCGCGCAAGGGAATCGGCGTGGCCGCTCCGCCCAGCAGCACCGCATCCAGCGAGGCCAAGGCGGCAATCGCCTCGGGGTTGTCGAAGGCCTTCACCAACTGGCCGGGAACCAGGGAGGTGTACCGCAGCGGACCGGACATCCGCCCGATGGCCTCGATCAGGGCGGCCGGGTCGAAGCCGGCGGATACATCCATGATCACCGGCGACGTTCCGGCGAGCACGCTGCGCAGCAAGACCTGCATTCCGGCGATGTGGTGTGCGGGCAGAGCCAGCAACCACGATCCGGGGCCACCGAGACGCTCCTCGGTGGCCGTTGCCGACGCCACCAATGCCGACGCGGACAGCATGGCACCCTTGGGAATTCCCGTCGTCCCGGAGGTAGCCACGACCAGGGCGACGTCGTCGTCGATGGGGGTTCCGGGGGACAACGCGTCGTGCAGGCGTGCGATCTCGCGTGGATCGTCGGCGGGGACGGGAAGGAGAGCGGGGCCGTCGCCGGCCAGAACGCGACTCAGCCGCGGCAGGATGTCTGCCGCGGCCGGTCCGGTAGGAATGGAAACGCTCTCGAGCACAGGTGCGAGGTTAGTCCTTGCGCCGAATCGTGAACGGGTCGGCCAGAGGCCAGCCGCCGGCGGCGAGGTTGGCCCGCACCCGATTGACGTCCTCTTCCCGGGGCATCTCGTTGGTGACCTTGGTGATGGTGACGGAAATACCTGCTTTGTCGGCAGGCAACTGGCCGTCGGCGATGAGGGCATCCATCACCGACTGCACTTCGTCGTCGGACAGTCGCCGATTCAGAAGGGCAAGGAGGGGAACGTAATCCGCTTCGGGCACCCCATCGGGATACCCGCCGCGAAGCCACCCGACGATCGAGTGGAGGAACGACGGGACCGACATCGACTACAGGGCTGCCGGATCTGCGAGCGGCCAACCACCGGCTGCCAGCCTCGCCGAGACACGAGAGATGTCCTCGGCGGTCGGCTCGGACTCGATCTGATTGCGGATGTAGCTGGCGATCTCGTCGTTGGAGATGGCACCGTCGTCGAGCGCGCCTGTCGCCGGTGACACCAGTTCGAGAACGATCTCCTGTACCTGTGCGTCGGTCAGAGCGGCGCGGCGCAGGAGGGCGACGAGCGGGAAGCGATCCTTGGGCGGAACGCCTTCGGGGTATCCGGCTCGGAGCCATTCGAGCACCGAGGCCGGAAATGCGGTCTTGGTGGAGTCGGTCATGAGAGCTACACCCCTTCTCAGGTGTCAGAAGACGGAGATGCCGAATGTGCTGTCGAGGAAATTCTTCATGATGAAGAGAATTCCGGCCACGATGGCGACGACGACCACTGCGAAACACAGGACGGCAGCGGCGGTGGCGACGACCGGTCGGGCCACCCGAGTGGTGCCTGCGGCCGTGGCCTCGTCCGAGGGCTCACCGACCGAGAGTGCCTTGAGTCCGAACGCGAAGATCGCGGGCAGTCCGGCACCGAGCAGCAGTCCGACGAGTACGACCTGCCAGAGCGAATCGAGGGTGTGCTTGAGGGTTTCCATGGTGTGTTCAGACCTTCGCGGGGGAGTCGGCTTCGGTGGCGGCGGGAACGAGTCCGCCGTCCCACTCGGCGTTCACGTTGTTCGGATCGACGGGCTCGCGGCGCGAGCGGATGTACATGACAGTGGCCAGGCCGACGAGGATGGCGAAGACCACGAGGATCCCCGGCAGACCGCCGATCGTGTTGGCGAGCAGCCAGCACGCGGCACCCACCACTCCGGCGAGCGGCAGGGTGATGACCCAGGCGACGGCCATGCGTCCGGCGACGTTCCAACGCACTGCGGCACCGGGCTTGCCCAGGCCCGAGCCGAGGATCGAGCCGGTGGCGACCTGAGTGGTCGAGAGCGGGAGGCCGAGGTGGCTCGACGTCAGAATGATTGCAGCCGAGGAGGACTCGGCTGCCATGCCCTGCGGTGATGCGATCTCGACGAGGCCTTTGCCGAGGGTGCGGATGACGCGCCAACCGCCGAGGTAGGTGCCCAAGGCGATGGCGAGGGCGCAGGTCACCTTGACCCACAGGGGCATTTCCGCGTCGGGTGACACGGTGCCGTAGGCGACGAGGGCCAGGAAGATCACGCCCATCGTCTTCTGAGCGTCGTTGGTGCCGTGAGCGAGGGAGACGAGCGAGGCCGAACCGATCTGACCCCAGCGGAATCCGCGTTCCTTCGACTTCTCGGGAACTGCGTTGGTGATGCGGTAGATGATCCAGGTACCGACGGTGGCGACGAGGCCCGCGACGATGGGGGCCAGCACGGCGGGCAACACGATCTTGCTCCACACTCCGTCCCACACGACGCCGCTGGTTCCCAGGCCCGCCATGGTGGCACCGATGAGGCCACCGAACAGGGCATGCGAGCTGCTGGACGGGATGCCGAGCAACCAGGTCGCGAGGTTCCACAGGATGCCGCCGACGAGGCCGGCGAAGATGATGGTCAGCAGGGCCTGGCCGCCGGTGTCGCCGAGATTGACGATTCCCTTCGCGACGGTGGCTGCGACCTCTACGGACAGGAAGGCGCCGACCAGGTTCAGGACGGCAGACAGGGTGACCGCGACCTTGGGCTTGAGTGCCCCTGTCGCGATCGACGTCGCCATGGCGTTGGCGGTGTCGTGGAAACCGTTGGTGAAGTCGAAGGCCAGTGCCGTCACGACCACCACGAGAAGTACGAGAAATTCAGCGCTCACGGTGGAAAGTGTGGGACATGAACGCTGTTTCGCGGAAATTTCTTGCGAAGTGTTCTTCTTGGGCGCTGCGAAGTCGTCTGTCGTTCATCGGCCGTTCACCTTTTTGCCTTATATGTCCAGTTTTGCTGTGGCGTAGCGCACGGACAGCAGTTCTGTTGCAGGGACTCGTTGTGGAACAGTGGAACCCGTGAAGGGTTCGGGCATGGACGACGCGGTGTGGGCCGCACTGTCGTACTTCGATTCCGTCGATCCCGCTCTCGCCGCCGACGCCCGGCTCGGTTGGGACGGCCTGGTTCAGGTATCCCCACCAGCAGGTCCAACGCAGCATTCCGTGCAGACATTCCTGTGGGTCTATCTGCGTCATGCGGTCGAGGGGCCCGAGCGCGGCGTCGATATCGCTCGTGCGCTCGGTGATCTGCTCGAGCGGTTGGGGCGGGTGGCGTACGCGGAGATCGCGCGCAGCGACATCACCGACGAGCTGGTGCGCATCGAGGACGACGAGACGTGGTTGCAGCAATATCGTGCGGCGACCGAACAGTCCGGTATCGGTGCAGTCGACACGGACTTGGTGACGTGGCAGGACGTCCCGACCGGTGTCGAACGGGCGATCGTCGAAAAGATCGGTGAGACACTCGAAGTGGCGACCATCGCCGGTGAATTCGACCCCGCGAAGCCGGGCGGTCGGCCACTGGGGGCGAACGCACGGGCGACGCGGCGGCGGGGCGTCACCGATGCGGTTCTGACGTCCGATCAGGGCAAGAACGAATTCGACGACGTTCTGCTCGAACAGCTTCTCGATCACCGCATCGAACTGTGGAGCAGTTACAGCGCGCCGCGGGCAGAGCTCTATCTGGGATTGCGCGAGGCACTGCACGACGCCGTCGAGCCGATGTACGGCTGCGTGCGCCGGCTGGAGAACTTCATCGGGTGTATCGGCGACGGCGTCGCACTCACCGACGCCGGATACCTGCCCGACGATGTGGTGGCAGACATTGCCCGCACCGTCTTTCCCGTGGCCGAGCGGCCGACGTTCGTCGGGCGTGAACTCGACACCGACAAGGTGCTCGTCCTGCGCCGGCTGGTGATGCGGTTGCGTCTGATGCGCAGGTCCGGCGGCAGATTGGTTCCGACGACGCGAAGCCGGCAGCTCAGTGCGGACGGATTGTGGCGGATACTCACCGGGGGCATCGTCGGCAGCGACTATCACCCCGACACGATTGCCGCGGAGGTGCTGCTGGCCGGGATGATCCTCGGTAACGACATCTCCGACGCGGAGGCATCGGCCGGCGACTCGGCACGTCTGTTGCGCGCCGAAGGCTGGACCCACGAGGGAGACGAGCCGGCGTCCGAACACGCCCGGGCCCTGACGGACGGCCTGATCGCCGAGCTCGACGCGCTCGGCGCGTTCCGCCCGGCCGACGGCCGCGTCGCAACCGAAGAAGGGAAGCGACTTGCCGCTGCGGTGCTGCGGCACCGGCTTCTGCATACTCGCTATCCGTCATTGTGATCACTCGGAGTCGGGCTCTCGGTCGATTTTGCCGATCATCCAGGATTAAGCTCGGTCTCACCCGAGTCCAGAATCGGCCCGGTTGTCGGCTGCGAGGAGATACCTGTGGACGGTGAGGTGCCAGAAACCGCACGCTCCCAGTCCCGAAGGCAGAGCGATTCGGCCCGCCGCTATCTCGACCTGGAAGCGACCACGCCCGCGCTGCGCTCCACCGTCGAGTTCGCGGCACGCAGCGTCGGGTTCGCCATCGCCCAGCTCAACGTTCTCGACGAGGACACCCAATACACGCTCGTGAACATCGGTGGGCCGCCGATGTCCACCGTCGTACGGTCGGACACCCTGTGCGACGACGTGGTGCGCACCGGCGAGCCCTCCGTCGTCGCCCATGGCCGGGTGAACGCCACGACGCGTCAACGTGCCCTGCTCGACGAGAACGGCATCGAGTCATACGCCTCCGTTCCGTTGCGCGGGCGTGAGGGCCTGGTCATCGGCACCCTCTGCCTGCTCGACCGCACCCCTCGCTCACTGTCGAGTGAGCAGATGCAGGAACTCGAACAGTTCGCGTCGGTGCTCGAGGAGCAACTCGATCTGCATCGACGCGTCGGATCCGGTGTCATCCGCCTCGGCAGCGACAACGACATCGCCGACTCCATCGCCGACGGCCACATCGTGCCGTGGTTCCAGTCGATCGTGGATCTGCGGACCGAGAAGATAGTCGGCTTCGAGGCATTGGCGCGGTGGCATCACCCCACGCGGGGCCTGGTGGTACCGGCAGATTTCGTGCCGTTCGCCGAGGCCAGCGAGCTGATCATCGACGTCGACCTCAGTGTCCTCGCGCAGGCCGCTGCCGAGATGAAGAAGTGGCACGTCCACCGTCCCGACCTTCGACTGACCGTCAACATTTCCGGACGCCACCTCGCCCACCTCGACGGTGTCAGCCAACTCGAACGCGCCATCGCGTCGTCCGGGGTCTCTCCGTCGTCCATCTCGCTCGAGCTCACCGAAACCACTGCCGTGACTCCCGGGCCGTTGCTGCGCAGGCACATCGACGACGTGCACCGATTGGGCTTTCGGGTGCTGCTCGACGATTTCGGGTCGGGCTGGTCCTCGCTCGAACGATTGGTGACCCTGCAACCCGACGGCATCAAGATCGACGGTCACCTGACCCGGTTCGTCGATACCGTCGCCGGACGGGCGATGATCCGGTCGCTGGCCGGAGTGGCGAAGGACCTCGATATGACGATGATCGTCGAAGGAATCGAGAGCCGGGAACAGGCCGACGCGGCACTCGAACTCGGGTGCACTCTGGCGCAGGGGTACCTGTGGGCGCGGCCGCAGTCGGCGCAGTCGGTGCTGCGCACCATCGCCGACAGTGCGAGCCGTTAGCGGTTGTCTCGCCGAAGCGGGTGATCCTGCGGGATCTGCACCAGGACGATCGAAATCCCGTCCGGATCCTCGATCCACATTTCGATCAGGCCCCAGGGCTCGGTTCTCGCCTCACGCACGATCGGAACAGCAGCCGATTCCAGCTCCTTCGTTGCCGTCTCGATGTCGCGTACCTGCAGCCACAGCGCGCCGGTGAACGTTCCTGGCTCGTCACTGCGGTGATGCGAGGCGATCTCGAGCAAACCTTGGCCCGCGAACAACACCGTGCCGCCCGGATACTCGCGGAACACCGCGAGCCCGAGGCGGTCCCGATAGAACTCGAGTGTCTTGTGGTAGTCGGCCGGGCGCAGAATTGTCCGAGAAGCGAGGATGTCCACCCCGCATGGATACCACGGTCCTGCTACAGCACGCTCTTGATCACCCGATCGCCGCCCGCGGCCTTGGCCTCGTACATCATCGAATCCGCCACCCGCGATGCGCGCGTGACCAGGTCGATGTCCTGGTCCCACAGTTCCGAATCCCAGTACACGATTGCGGCCCCGATGCTGATGGTCACCGACACGGAGTCGGCTGGGTCGCGCAAGGCTCGACGTACGCCGTGAATCAGCGCGTCGACGTGCAATCGAGACGTCGCGACCACGGCGAGGTACTCCTCGCCGCCGGTGCGGGCGAGCACCCCGTATTCGCCGAGGTGGTCACCCAGTCGCTCGGCGACGCGCACGATGACCGCGTCGCCCTCCTCGTGCCCGTAGCGGTCGTTGATGGATTTGAAGCGGTCGATGTCCACCACCAGCACCGCCACGCACCGATCCTGTTCCCGTCCGAGCTGCCACACGTCGTCGACGGCCGCGTCGAGTCCGCGTCGATTGAGCAGTCCGGTGAGCGGATCGAGCAACGAACTTCGAGCGTCGTCGGTCAGGACGGTCACCAGCAGGTGCGAGGTCAGCGGAACCCCGGCAATGGCCAGCAGCACCACGTTGGTCCGGAAGATCAGCGATGCGATGTCCACGTCGGTGGCGTCATGGGTCGCCACTGCCGCCGCGACGGTGCACGCCACCGCGAAGAACAGATGGGCCACCAGCCAGCGCGGGCTGAGGAAGAACGTGCAGAAGGTGCCGATCACCGCGAACAGTGCGCACGTGAGAATCGCGTCCACGATCGGGTTGATCAGCAGCGCGGACGCCGTACCGAGATCTGCGAAGACCGCGAATGCCACTACCCCGAATCGGCCGGGGAACGGTGTGGTTATCCACGCGGCTGCGACCACCACGACCATGACGAGCATGACGGCTTTCCAGCCGATCGCGACGACGCTCCGCGAGGTGTCCGCGGAAAAGAGGGACACCACCGCAAGAGCGCCGTAGTTCAGCGTCAGGACGGCCATCACCCAGCGGATGATTCGTCCGGTGGGACGCGAGTTCTGAAAATCCGCCATCCAGCGGTAGTCGAACGGCTGCAGGAACCACCGGACGAGTGCATTCCGAGAGCCGCCTCGAGAGTTCACGCGAAGGTCAGAAATATCGAGGGAACGGCGACCAGTCGGGCTCCCGCTTCTCCAGGAACGCGTCACGTCCCTCGACAGCTTCGTCGGTCATGTACGCCAGCCGAGTCGCTTCACCGGCGAACAACTGCTGGCCCACCAGACCGTCGTCCTGCAAGTTGAAGGCGTACTTGAGCATCCGCTGCGCCTGCGGCGACTTGGCGTTGATCTTCGCAGCCCACTCGATGGCCGTGTTCTCGAGCTCTGCGTGATCGACCACTTTGTTCACCGCGCCCATGCGGTGCATCTCCTCGGCCGAGTACGTCTCGCCGAGGAAGAAGATCTCGCGCGCGAACTTCTGGCCGACCATCTTGGCCAGGTACGCACTGCCGTAGCCGCCGTCGAAGCTGCCGACGTCGGCGTCGGTCTGCTTGAAACGCGCGTGTTCGCGGCTCGCCAGCGTCAGATCGCACACCACGTGCAGGCTGTGGCCGCCGCCCGCTGCCCACCCGTTGACGAGGCAGATGACCACCTTGGGCATGAAGCGGATCAGTCGCTGCACCTCGAGAATGTGCAGGCGGCCCGCGCGAGCCTTGTCCACGGTGTCGGCCGTCTCGCCCTCCGCGTACTGGTAGCCACTGCGTCCACGGATGCGCTGATCGCCGCCGGAGCAGAACGCCCAGCCGCCGTCCTTGCTGCTCGGTCCATTGCCGGTGAGCAACACGGTTCCCACGTCCGAACTCACGCGTGCGTGCTCGAGCGCGCGGTAGAGCTCGTCGACGGTGTGCGGCCGAAATGCATTGCGGATCTCGGGACGATCGAACGCCACCCGCACGGTCGCGTCGGACACGTGGCGGTGATACGTGATGTCGGTCAGATCTTCGAAACCGGGAACGGGACGCCACAGCGCGGGAGTGAAGGTCACGAGCGCCAGCTTAACGGTGGCGAGGGCTGAATCCGTAGCGACCGGTCGGTGCAGCTAACGTGCAGGTCATGACCGATCCGATGCAGCTCGACCGCGACCCCGACTACGACCATCACGGCGGCTTCCCGCGTTTCGTGCCTGCGAAGGTGGGGCCGGAGTACGGGCAGTTGCTCGAGGCGCTGCGCACGGTGCAGGACCTCGCGGTGTCGACGTCGCTGCCCGCCGAGGTCGCCGAGGCAGCCGCGAGCAAGACCCGGGAATTGATCGAGTTGCTCGAGCCGCACGTGGTTGCGGAAGGCAAGCAGACCGCAGGACGGGTCCCGACTCTGCCGGGCCGGGGTTCGCTGCTGCTGCCGCCGTGGATCATCGAGAAGTACGCAGCCGACGGCGTTCGAAGCCGTGGCATGTTCCGTCGCTTCCACCTCGGTGGCAATGCCGCGGCGCACGGTGGCACGCTTCCGCTGCTGTTCGACGATCTCTTCGGCCTGATCCAGCATGCGTACGGCCGGCCCATCAGCCGGACCGCATACCTGCACATCAACTACCGCAAGGTGACCCCGCTGAACACCGAATTGGTCGTCGAAGGTGCGGTGGACAAGGTGGAGGGTCGCAAGACGTTCATCAGCGCGAAGCTGACGGATCTGGACGGCAACCTGCTCGCCGACTGTGAGGCATTGATGGTGCAGCTGCTTCCGGGGCAGCAGTGATTCCCCCGATCGACGACCTGCTCGACGGCGCACACGTGCTGTCGATGCCGATGCGAACGAAATTCCGCGGGATCACCACCCGCGAGGTGATGTTGATTCGCGGGCCCGGCGGGTGGGGTGAATTCTCGCCGTTCCCCGAGTACGACGACGTCGAGTCCGCGCCGTGGTTGGCGTCGGCGATCGAGGCCGCGTGGGAGGGCCCACCGAATGCCGTGCGTCGACGCATCTCGGTCAACGCGACAGTGCCCGCAGTCGACGCCGCCGACGTGGCGACCGTGCTGAGCCGCTCACCCGGGGCCGAAACGGCGAAGGTGAAAGTGGCCGAGAAGGGCCAGAGCCTGGCCGACGACGTCGCTCGCGTCCGCGCGGTGCGCGAACTGGTACCGCGGGTGCGGATCGACGCCAACGGCGGCTGGACCGTCGACGAGGCGGTGGCCGCGTTGGCCGCGTTGACCGCGGACGGCCCACTCGAATACGCGGAGCAGCCGTGCGCCACCGTCGCCGAGCTCGTCGAGCTTCGCCGCCGGGCCCCGGGGGTGCGGGTGGCTGCGGACGAGAGCATCCGCCGTGCCGAGGATCCGATGAAGGTCGTGCGGGCCGGCGGCGCGGACATCGCGGTACTCAAGGTCGCTCCGCTCGGGGGCATGCGTGCACTGCTCGAACTGGCCGGTGAACTGGGGGAGTACGGCGTGCCGGCGGTCGTGTCGAGTGCACTCGATTCGGCGGTGGGCATCGCCTCCGGGCTCGCCGCAGCCGCCGCCCTGCCCCATCTCGAATTCGCCTGCGGGCTGGGGACGGGCTCGCTGTTCGTCCGCGACGTGGCACCGGCACCCGAGGTGGTCGACGGAACCTACCCGGTGTCGACCGTCGAACCCGATCCGGAGGCGCTGATCGAACTGGGTGCCGATGCCGAGCGCACCCAGTGGTGGATCGAGCGAGTGCGGCGGTGCCACGCCCTGCTGCGGTAGTGTTGCGCCCGGTCCGCGTGGGGCCGCTGACACATCTGGGAGGAAGTTCGAAGTGGTTGCTGCACTGAAGGATTCGCTGCTCGACGAGTCGAAGGCCGACAATCTGCGCGTCGACGTACTGGCATTGATCGACGCCGAGGTAGCGGACAAGAAGGGCGCGAGTGGCCTCGCGGTCAAGGGGGGCTACGGCGCAGTGAAGAAGGTCGGGCCGTCGTACATCGACAGTGCGGTCTCGGCTCTGTGGCCCGATTTCGTCGACAAGCTCGATCCGTTCTGGCAGTCGTACAACGCTGCCCCACAGGGAACGTTCGGTGAATACCTCGCCGCCAACGGAGATGCCGCGTCCGACGCACTGCTCTCGGTCACCGATGCGCGCATCGAGGAAACCGACAAGTCCGTCGTCAAGAAGTTCTACGGCAGCCTGCGTGGCTCGGCGAAGAAGAACGTCACCGAGGCACTGCCTCGCGTCGGCGATCTGGTCGCCAAGCACGCCTGAGCGGCTTCGCCGCATGTGAGCGGTAATTCGTAGCCAGCTACGAATTACCGCTCACCTGCGCGCAGCGCACAAACGCTCCCAATCGGCCTCGGTTTGATCGGCGTAGAGCTGCGCGAATCGGCACAGCGCGACGTCGAGCTCATCGGAATCTCCCGTGTATCCCGAGATCATCGACGCGCCGCTGGTGCGAGCGTGGCCCTTGGCCAGTAGCCGTCCCACCACCCGCGCGTAGTCCACGAGCGCGGGTGCGTCGATCGACGAGAGGTCGATCGTTCCCTTCATGTTCCGGAACTGCCGCACGTAGTACTGGCGCCCGTCGATCGTGCACCAACCCAGCAGCGGGTCACTCACTGTCTGCAGATCCTGCTGGTATTCCACGACTCGTTGTCCCTGGTGGTCGTGCCATGCCGATTCGCCGTGCACATAGGGCGCGAGTACCGATCGTCTGGCCTGCTTGAGCTGAAGGAACACCACATCGTCTGCGCTGGTGCCCTCGAGCAGGGCTACGTAGGCCCGCAGCCCGACACTGCCCACTCCGACGACTCGATGCGCGACGTCGATCAACGTGTATCCGCCCAGCACCCGACGCCAATGCGGGGTGAGAGTGAGCAGGTATTCGTCGAGTCCGACGGCCAGCAATTCCTCGTCCTCGGCCGAGATGCGGGTGGTGATCGGCGGCTCTTCGACGATTCTGCGCGTGCCCTCGTGCTCCTCGGTGAATCGAGGCAGGACGCGGTCACTGGTGCGTCGACGCGCTTTCTTGGTGGCGCGTTTGATCTCCTTGCGCAGCGATCCCGCGGTGGCGTCGCGTTGCAGTTTCTCGGCCGTCAGACGCTGGAACGATCGCGACATCAGCGGCTCGTCGGCGAGGCGTGCGACTTCGATTCGATACGCGGATACGCACGCAGCGACGGCGTCGCGGCATCGATCCTCGCTTCGTCCGTTCTGCCGGCCGGCCACCCAGATGCTCGCGGCGAGGCGTCGTAGATCCCATTCCCAGGCTCCCGGGTGGGCTTCGTCGAAGTCGTTGAGGTCGATCACGAGGTCACGTTCGGGGGAGGCGTAGAAGCCGAAATTTCCGAGGTGGGCGTCGCCGCTGATCACCGGGTTGATGCCGGTGGACGGCAGCATCGCGACGTCGCGGGCCATGACGATCGCGGTGCCGCGCAGGAAGCCGTACGGGGACTCGACCATGCGCTCGAGGCGGGTGGGAATGAGCCATTCGATCCGGCCCTGGTGCGAGTACTCGATCTGCTGGACCGGGTCCGGGCGATCCGGCGGCGGCGTCCACTCGCCCAGGGACGCGATCGGCACCTTGTCTCGCAGGCGTCGACCCAGCTCGTACCGTTCGGCTCGGGGGAGTGGCCGCGCCCGCAACGACGCGTAGGGGGCGCTGTCGACTCCTGCGGAGTCGGTGACGACGGTGTGACCTATTCCGGAGCCCGACATGTGACGTCACACTAATCGAGGGTCACGAGGCGGCTTTACCGAACTTCCAGTATCCGGTGAAGCAGATCTGCGACTTGGGCACGGAACGCTCGTTCACCAGGTATCGGCGCAGGCCCGTCGCCAGTCCCTGTTCGCCCGCCACGTAGACGGCGAGATCACCGTCCGGGAGGTCGGCCTTCTGCACCGCGGCCAGCGCAGCCTCACCCGGCTTGGCAAGGGGGTTGGGGCGCACTATCCACTGCAGATCGACCCCGGACGGCATGTACTGCTTCTGGATATCGGCTTCGGTGGGAACTTCGACGAAGGCCGTGATCCGAACATCCTCCGGCGACGACCGCAGAATGCCGAGAATGGCCGGAGCGGCACTCTCGTCGCCGACGAGCAACTGCCGGCTCGATCGGCCGTCGAACGTGTAGATGCGACCTTCGTCGAAAATCGCGACGCGGTCACCCGGGACTGCCCGAGTAGCCCACGTTGACGCCGGACCACTGGCACCCCCCTCGCCACTCCCGTGCACCACGAAGTCCACATCCAACTCCGCGCCGTCTCCGTGCGTCCCCTGTCCCGCAGCGCGGTATTGGCTGACGGTGTAGTTGCGCACCACCGGCTTGGTGTCTTTGGAGAAGGTCAGGTACTGCGCGTACCAGAGCATCGAGGTGGCGCTGGGAATGCGCGGTTCGTCCTGGCCCGGTTGCGGTAAGAACAGGCGAAACCAGTGGTCGTAGCCCATGTATCGAAAGTTCGACAGAGAATCGCCGCCGAGGGTGACCCGGATGAAGTTGGGGCTGATTCTCTCGCATCCCAGCACGGTCAGGCGGTAGAACGCGGGGTTGTCCGGTTTGAGGTACTTGGCCATGCCGCAGAGGTTAGTCGACCCTAAGTAGCAATGGGGCTGCGTCGATTTCTCACTCGGGCCTGCCGTGCCGGTAGCGCTGGACCATCTTGGCTCCGACGGGTACGGCGAACAACATCATCAACACGCGGATCACCTGGACGGCCACGACGAAGGTGACGTTTGCGCCGGTCGACGCGGCGATGGCCAGCACGGCGTACACCCCGCCGGGAGTGGTCGCGAGGTATCCCTCGTAGCCGCTCGTCCCCGTCGCGGACGCCAGCCACAGGCCGAGCATCGCGCAGCAGACGGTGACGGCGATGATCAACATCAGCGATGCGGGCAGGACCCGCGAGATCGACTTCAAGCTGGCGACGGTGAATCGCAGTCCGGCCTGCCAGCCGATGACGATGTACGCCGCCCACAGCAACAGCGTCGGGACGGACGCGTCGAACGAGACGCCGAGCACGTCGGCGAGCGTGGCGATCATCAGCGGGCCGAGCAGGGCGGGGGCGGGCAGCCGGATCACCTTGGCCAGCATTACCCCGATGACGCCGCAGATCAGTACGAACGCAAGATCGATCCACAGCGCCTCGTGTACGTCGGCGGTGACCGACGATTGTCCGGGTTGGGCGTCGAACACCAGGGTTGCGACCAGCGGCAGCGTTGTGGTCACCAGCACGACGCGCAGGTATTGCACCACCGCGACCACGCGTTCGTCGCCGCCCAACTCCTGGGTGATCGCCACCAATCCCGAGGCTCCGCCTGCGACCAGCGCCAAGGAGCCGGTCAGTGAATCGATGTCTTTACGAAGCCCCAGGAGCGCGCCGGCCGCGATCGACAGCAACAGGGTGCCGATGCATGCCAGCAGTACCGGCAGCCAGGTATCGCCCAGCGAGCTCAGAGTGTCGCTCTGGACCAGCGTGCCGATCTCGACGCCGAGGATTGCCTGCGCCGCCATGCCGAGTCTGCGGGGGAGTGGCGCTCGCTCGGTGCCCGTTGTCGGGGCCCAGCCGGCGAGTGCGAACACCACGGCCACCAGAAGCGCGACGAACAACGCCGCCGAGGGCACACCGAGTGCATCGGCTCCGACGGTCAGTCCGACCGTGACGACGATCAGCAGCAGCCAGCGAATCAAGAAGGTCGCTCGATCTCGCGCACCTCCGGCGGCAGGCCCCACTCGGCGCGGCCGAGTCGACTGAGCGGGGCGATGCTCTCGAACTCGGGGAGGCCGTCCTCGGCGAGGAACTCGGGACGAACCGACAGTGCGACGACACTGCCCATGACGACGAAGCAGTTACCCACTTCGACGACGCGGTGCAGCTTCGCTTCGATGGCGATCGGTGCAGCCGCCACCCGGGGCGGCGTGACGAGCGCACTGGGTTCGCTCTCGATGCCGACAGCCTCGAACTCGCTGACACCGTGATCGAAGCTTGCCGAGCTGCCGTTGACCTGATCGACCAACGGTGCCGTCGCCAGATTGACGACGAACTCACCCGTGGCCTCGATGTTGCGCAGACTGTCCTTGCGGCTCACGGACGTGAATTGCACGACCGGCGGCTCCACGGACGACACCGTGAAGAAGCTGTAGGGGGCGAGGTTCGCCACACCGTCGGCGGAGACGGTGGAAATCCACGCAATGGGCCTGGGCACCACCGACGCGGTCAGTAGCTGGTAGAAGCGGCGGGGGGTGACCTCATCGGGTCGGAAGACGGTACGCACGCCTCAATACTGTCAAAGCCCGGTTGCGGCGGCCGACCGGAGCATCTGACACTCTGGAAACTGTGAATCCGTCCACCGCTCAGGCCACTGCTGTTGTCGACGAACTGGCACGCAGCGGCATCGAAGACGTCGTGCTGTGCCCCGGCTCGCGCAACGCCCCGTTGGCGTTCGCGTTGCAGGAAGCCGATGTGGCCGGACGCCTGCGGTTGCACATGCGTATCGACGAGCGAACCGCCGGATTTCTGGCGATCGGACTGAGCCTGGGCAGCGGCCAACCCGTCCCGGTGGTGATGACGTCGGGAACGGCGGTGGCGAACCTCGGGCCTGCCGTGCTGGAAGCGAATTACGCTCGCATCCCCTTGATCGTCATCTCTGCCAACCGGCCGTACGAGATGCTCGGCACCGGTGCCAATCAGACCATCGAGCAACTCGGTCTGTTCGGATCACAGGTGCGCGCAACCATCAGCCTCGGACTCGCCGAGGAAGGCCCCAAGCAGAACAGTCAATGGCGCAGCGCCGTCTCGCGAGTCATCGCCGCTGCGCGCGGCGCGCGCTCGGGCAACGCCGGGCCCGTGCACTTCGACATCCCATTGCGCGAGCCGCTGGTTCCCGCTCTCGGTGATCCGGGGGCCCGGCCCGAGGGACGCCCCGACGGGTTGCCGTGGACCTCGACCACCCAGGCGACGCTCGACGTGCCGGTCGAGCTCGATCTGTCGGTCGACACCGTGGTCGTGTCCGGGCACGGCGGCGCTGTCCGTCCGGAATTGGCCGGTCTACCGACCGTCGCGGAGCCGACTGCGCCGTTGCACGGAATTGCGCTGCACCCCTTGGCTCTTGCGCAGTTGAAGCCGCGGCAAGCCGTCATCACCGGGCGCCCGACCTTGCACCGGCAGGTCTCGGCGTTGCTCGCCGATCCGGCGGTGGACGTCATCGCACTGACCACCGGACCTCGTTGGCCGGACGTCTCGGGCAACGTCTTGGCGACCGGAACCCGTGCCGTCACCACCGGCGTGCCTGATCCCGCGTGGATTGCCCGGTGCGCCGCACTGTCCGAACGCGCCGAACTCGCTGTGCACGAACAACTTCGAGAGCATCCCAAGCCGACGGGTCTGCACGTGGCCGATGTGGTGATGTCTGCATTGCAGCCCGGCGATCAGCTGGTGCTCGGTGCCTCCAACCCCGTGCGCGACGCGGCCCTGGTCTCGACTCCCATCCCGGGCGTGAAAGTTCTCTCGAATCGCGGCGTCGCCGGTATCGACGGCACCGTCTCGACGGCCATCGGGGCCGCGATGGCCGGAAAGCGCCGCACCGTGGCACTTCTCGGCGACCTGACGTTTCTGCACGACGCGGCCGGCATGCTCATCGGAACAGGTGAACCGCGTCCCGAGGATCTGACGATCGTCGTCGCCAACGACGACGGAGGCGGTATCTTCGAGCTGCTCGAACAGGGCGACCCACAGTACGCGGGCGTGTTCGAGCGAGTATTCGGTACGCCACACGGAATGGATCTCGGCGCGCTGTGCGGGGCTTATCGCGTCGAGCATCGCTTGGTCGAATTATCCGAGCTGGCAACCGACCTCACCGCGCATGCCGTGGGAATCAGAGTGTTGGAAGTGACCACCGAGCGATCGGGATTGCGTGATCTGCACGCGGCAATCCGCGCTCGGTTGTAGTCGGGGGGCGACACCGGTGCCCGATCGGATCTACGAGCATCCCCGGCTGACTGCTGTCTACGACGTACTCGAAGGTGATCGTTCCGATCTGGACGTGTACGTGTCGGCGGCCCAGGAGTTCGACGCCCGTCGGGTACTCGATATCGGTTGCGGAACAGGGACTTTGGCGCTGATCCTGGCTTCTCGTGGGATGACGGTGACCGCACTCGATCCGGCGGCGGGATCACTGGACGTGGCCCGACGTAAGCCGGGTGCCGAGCAGGTTCGGTGGGTCCACGGGTATGCCGCGGACGTACCGGCACTCGAGGTCGACCTGGTGACGATGACGGGCAACGTGGCGCAGGCCATCGTCGACGACGACGAGTGGTCGCGCACGCTGACGAAAACTCACGAGGTACTGAGACCGGACGGCTGTCTGGTGTTCGAGACTCGCATTCCCGCCCGCGCGGCCTGGACCGAATGGAACAGGCGAGACTCCTTCGCAGTGCGCGATATTGCGGGTGTCGGACGGGTCGAAAGCTGGGTGGAGACCACCGCGGTGGATTGCCCCCTCGTCAGCTTTCGGTGGACGTACGTCTTCGCCGACATCCGCGACGCTCCCGACCGGCCGGGTCGCGAAATGATCTTCTACGCTCGACCGGCCATGTCCTGAGAAAGTTCCTGATTCTAGAATGCATGCGTAAGTTCCCGACCGAATCTTCGCTGTGAAGGGAGACCTGTGACCGGTGCATTCGAGGTACTGGTGGACGATGCTCGTACGCAGCTCGAGGCGTTCGTCGAGGACTACCGGATCGCGATCGAGGCAACCCTCGATGGTGTCACCGAGGAGCAAGCGCGCCGACGCTTGGTTCCTTCTGCCACAACGCTTCTCGGATTGCTGAAGCATGTGACGTGGATGCAGCGAGTGTGGTTCGAGGAGTGTATCGGGGGCGGCACGAGGGCCGCGCTGGGCCTCGTGAGAAATCCCGCGGAGTCTTACGTCGTCGAGAGCGGCGACACCATCGCCGGTGTCGTCTCCGCGCACAGACAGGCCTGCGCAACTGCCCGAACAGTCGTAGCTCCACTGTCACTCGATGCCGTCGTGACGGGCCATCGCACCGGGCCTCGCACGGTTCATTGGGTATATCTGCAGGTGCTCAGAGAATTGGCCCACCACTGTGGCCATGCCGACATCCTTCGTGAACAAATTCTCGCGGCCTGATCATAGAACTCGGTCGACCGAACGAAGGAGCTGACGAGTGAGTAGAACCCTTACGAGTTACGAATCGGCTGCTGATTTGTACGTTCAGCGAACTAGACGCGATTCGACGCGGGCGTGGCAGCTGTACATTGATGAGTTCGTTGCACAGGTCGATGAGGGCCTGGTGCTCGAACTCGGAAGTGGACCCGGTTGGCACGCAGCCGAGCTCGAGCGCAGTGGTCTTCGGGTCGAGCGGAGCGACGGGGCGGCGGCTTTCGTCGACATGATGGTCAGGGACGGTCACTCGGCTCGCAAGCTCGACATCGTCACGGACGTTTTCGGTGGGATGTACGACGGAATCTTCGCCAACGCTGTCCTACTGCATTTGAATTCGCTTCAATTCGATGCCGTTATCGCTAAGGCAGCCGCGGCATTGCGAGCCGGCGGGATGCTTGCTTTCACCCTCAAAGAAGGCGAAGGCGAGGAATGGAGTAACGAAAAGCTCGATCTTCCGCGCTACTTCAAGTACTGGCGGGAACCGGACGTCCGCGCACGCCTCGATCCGACTGTGTGGGAGTCGGTATCGATTACATCCGAGATGTCCGGCGGTGGGCAGCAGTGGTTGATGGTTCTCGCTGAGCGTTGTCCCTAGTTCGCCGAGTAAGTGACCGGCGTGACCGCATCGGATGCTCCACTTCGGATTGCGGCCCGGGGGTTCCTCGGTTTCGGGGCCTGAAGTGGAGCGTGAATTGCAGGCCGAGGCCCCCGGGCCCGTCTCTAGCCCTTCTGCGCTGCAACCCATTCGAGAGTTTCGCCGGTTTCCTGATCGATCATGTCCTTGATCATCTTGTTGATCAGGTCCTCGATCTTGCCGCCGACGAGTGGGATCTTGACCGTCGATTCACCCACGATGATCAATTTCGCGCCGGTGCCGTCGGGCTGCAGAGACAACGTGCCGGTGATCTTGGCCGGTAGGCCGGTGGTGCTACCGGTCAGCGTTCCTTCGGCATGGTCACCCTCGAGCGGACCCCAGTAGTCGGTGCGGGAGACGATCAGCTTGCCTTTGATGACCTTGGTGACGAATCCGGGGAGCTCGTTGGTGCCGACCTCTTCGGAGATGTCGACCGTCAGGCCGCCGTCGGCGTGCTTGGTCAGCTCGTACCCGTCCGTCTTCTTCGCTTTGGCGAAGCGCGCCATCCACTGGTCTTCACTGGTCAATGCTGCGTGCACTTCAGCGGGAGGATTGGACGCGCGGAGTGTGTGTTCGAAGCTGCGAGACATGAGAGCAGACGCTACCCGAGCCGAGCCCGATCGGCTGCGAAGTAATCTGTGGACGTGACCGATACAGCCCGAGGCAGCCGAACGCTGCGCAGAACCCGGCTGATCGTGCTCGTGATCGCCGTCGCGATCTCGGTACTGGCGGTGTTGTTGGTGGTCGGTGCCTGGCGAAACGACGTCACCATCGATTCCGACAAGGGCACCGCCACCGCCGAAGTGCTGTCGGCGGGCAAGCTGCGGTCGGCCGTCAGTTTCATCACCCCGGACGGTGTGACGCACAACCCGGCGCTCGGCGTTCTGTATCCCACCAACCTGGTCGCGGGCCAACGCATCGAGGTCGAGTACTACAAGGCCGAACCGGACGACGTCGAACTGTTGGTGCGGGTCGCCGGCCGAGACGCCACCGTCGCCATCGTTCCGGCCGGATCGGTCATCGTCGTCACGTGGCTCATCGCCGGGCCCGTTCTGTTCTGGCTGCGCCGCAAGGACACTCGACGCAAGGACACTCGAAGCACGGAGGCACAGTATGCGTAACGCCAGGCAATGGGGCATCGCCGCTCTCGCTGCGGTCGCCGGGTTCGCGTTGGTGAACTTCGGCAACATCGCGTCGTCGATCGTCGTGATGGTGCTGGTCGTGACGTTCTTTCTCGTGCTGACCACTCCGGTGCTGTATCCGCGTTCTCTGTCCGACGACGCCTCGCGAGTGCTCGCGTCGGACCGGTCGGTGCCGCTCGTCTACTGGCGACCGGGCTGCATCTTCTGCCTGAGGCTGCGGGTAGCGCTGCTGCTGCGCGGAAAGAAGGCAGTGTGGGCGAGCATCCGCCAGGATCCGGCCTCAGCAGCGCGGATTCGTTCGGTCAACGACGGGAACGAGACGGTTCCGACGGTGTTCGTAGGTGCCGAACACCGCACCAACCCCGATCCGTCGTGGGTGATCGCGCAATTCGTGTGACGTTGGCCCACACGTAACGCTGTCCACATCTGGTCGACGGGCAACCCGCCCACACTGAGGTTCGTGCGAGTAGCCATCGTTGCGGAATCGTTCTTACCCAACATGAACGGCGTCACCCACTCGGTGATCCGTGTCCTCGAACATCTGGACAAGTCCGGGCACGAGGCGATCGTCATCGCCCCGGACAATCCGTCCTGTCCGAAGGCCGCGACGTGGCACGACAACGTTCCGGTGCACCGGGTGCCGTCCGTGATGGTTCCGAAGGTGAGTTCGCTTCCCGTAGGCATCCCGGGGCTGGGGATGGTCTCGGCGCTGCGTGAGTTCGCTCCCGACGTCGTGCATCTGGCGTCGCCCTTCTTGCTCGGGGCCGGCGGTCTGGCGGCCGCCAATCGCCTCGACGTGCCCGCAGTGGCCGTTTATCAGACCGATGTCGCCGGCTTCGCTGCCAGCTACGGCCTGGGCCTGACCTCGAAGGCGGCGTGGCGCTGGACCAGAAGACTGCACCGCGGGGCGGCCCGCACCCTGGCGCCCTCCACCTCGGCCGTCGACGCATTGGAACTGCACGGCATTCCGCGCGTCCACCGGTGGGCCAGGGGAGTGGACGCTGTTCGCTTCGCACCGTCGGCGAAGTCGCAGACTCTCAGGAACCAGTGGGGCGCGGGCGAGAAGCTGATCGTGGGATTCGTCGGCAGACTCGCCCCCGAGAAGCACGTCGAGAGACTCGCAGTTCTCGCCGCAGACCCATCGATCCAGCTGGTGATCGTCGGCGGCGGCCCCGACACGGCAGCGCTGCAGGCCTCGATGCCGAACGCCGTGTTCACCGGCCAACTCGGCGGCGTCGAACTGGCACAGGCGTACGCCAGCTTCGACATCTTCGTGCACCCCGGCGAACACGAGACCTTCTGCCAGGCAGTTCAGGAAGCACTGGCCAGCGGAGTGCCCGTCATCGGACCCGACGCCGGTGGCCCGCGCGATCTGATCTCACACTGCCGCAACGGTTACCTGCTGCCGGTCGAGAAGTTCACCGAATTGCTACCGAGTGCAGTCCGGGCCCTGGCCGAACCCGTCACCCGCGCCCGTTTCGGCAACGCCGCCCGCACCTCGGTTCTGCACCGCACGTGGCCGGCCATCTGCGACGAGCTGATTACCCACTACTACGACGTGCAAGGCATCACAGCACCGCGAGCAGCGAACGTTGCTTGAGTAGTCTGGACCGTGTGGCCCAGACATCGCGCGCAACCCTGGCAAAAGAGCCCCACGAGGTGGCGTCGATGTTCGACGGCGTCGCCCGTCGATACGACATCACCAACACGGTCCTCTCGTTCGGTCAGGACCGCAGTTGGCGCAAGCTGACGCGTCGAGCCCTGGACCTGAAATCGGGTGAGCGGGTTCTGGACCTCGCCGCAGGCACCGGCGTGTCGACGGTCGAGCTCGGCCGCAGCGGAGCGTGGTGCGTGGCCACCGACTTCTCCAAGGGCATGTTGCAGGCGGGGCTGCAGCGCGGTGTCCCGATGGTCGCAGGCGACGCGATGGCGCTGCCCTACGCCGACGCCAGCTTCGATGCCGCCACCATTTCGTTCGGCCTCCGGAACGTCTCGGATTTCGACGCCGGGTTGCGTGAGATCGCCCGCGTCACCAAACCGGGTGGACGCCTTGTGGTGTCGGAATTCTCCACCCCGGTGTTCGGCCCGTTCCGCACGGTGTACATGGAGTACCTGATGAAGGCCCTGCCGAAAGTCGCTCGCGCCGTCAGCAGTAACCCCGACGCCTACGTCTATCTGGCCGAGTCCATTCGGGCGTGGCCCACCCAGGAACAGTTGGCCCAGCGCATCGCCGACGCCGGCTGGACCGACGTGCAGTGGCGCAACCTCACCGGCGGAATCGTGGCGCTGCACAAGGCAATTCGACCGTAGAGTACTACTTCTCTCGGTTCGACACGACCACCTGCAGTGCGGGTGGTATGGCTTTTCCTTCTCCGGCGGGAGAGCCGGGTAACACTTGGAGCGAGATCGACCACGGCCACTGCGGCATCGGTATCCACAGGGACATTGTTCAGCTGAACGGCGGCCGGGAATCGATTTTCAGCGAACCGGTTCCCGATACTCGCCAGGTGCGGGCCACGAGGTCGCTGTCGGCTTCGGTGATCAGGTTGCCCATGCAGCGGACGGCGACCTTCATCAAGGCTCGTGAGCGCATCCCCACCGGTCCCGCTGCGGGCAGGAATCTCGGCACGGTCAGCAGTCCGGCGAGGCGTCGAGCGATGGAGAACGCCTGTCCGTAGTGCTCGCGCAGCAGGGTGGGCCAGGCGTCGGTGAGATCTGGGTGATCGAGCAGGTCCACCACCATGCGGCCGCCCTCGAGCCCGTAGTCGATGCCCTCGCCGTTGAGGGGGTTCACGCATGCCGCGGCGTCGCCGATGATCGCCCAGTTGGTGCCCGCGACCCCGGAGACAGCGCCGCCCATCGGTAGTAGCGCCGACGCCACCGATCGGAGGTCGCCGGTCAACGCCCACTCGTGACGCCGCTGCTCGGTGTAGAGGTCGAGCAACGGACGCAGCGCGCCGGTTGCCGGTCTCGCGGCGGTGGCCAGCGTGCCGACACCGATGTTGATGTTCCCGTCGTTGAGTGGGAAGACCCAGCCGTAGCCCGGCTGCAGAGTGCCTGCGGCATCACGCAATTCGAGGTGCGAGCTGATCCACTCGTCGTCGCTGCGTCCCGAGGTGATGTATGCGCGAGCCGCGACGCCGAACGCGGTGTCCCGATGCCACTGCCGCCCGAGCTGCTTACCCAGGGTGGAGCGGACGCCGTCGGCGACGATCAGTGTGCGGCAGGAGATGTCGTGGGTTCCGGTCGCGGTCTGCAGGGTCACCGACCGGACGGAGTTGCCCTCGCGAGTGACGGCAACCGCTTTCGATCCACCGGCCATGACGGCCCCGGATTCGACGGCCACCGTGCGAATTCGATCGTCCAATTCGGTTCGGGGTACGGCACTTCCGACGGTCGGCAGAGATTTGCTGGGCCACTCCAATTGCAGTTCCTGACCGAATCCGCTCAGCCGCAGACCGCGGTTGCGGGCTTTGCCGCGCACCCATTCGCCCAGGCCGAGTTCATCGAGTTCGGCGACGGCCCGAGGCGTCAGGCCGTCTCCGCAGGTCTTGTCCCGGGGAAAGGTTGCCGCGTCGACGAGGACGACGTCGCGGCCCGATCGTGCCGCCCACGCGGCCGCAGACGATCCTGCAGGGCCTGCACCCACGACCAGGACGTCGGTCGAGGTGGGAGGGGACGGGTCGGGAGTGCTCACCTGCTCCAGTATCCGGATTTCGCGGGAGGGTGCGTCGAGGGCCTCCGGTTAACGCCGTGTGAACGCTTGTTTCATAGATCCAGAATCTATGGACGGATCGTTCATGGCGGGTCTAGCGTCTCTCACGTGCACCGACCGATCCTCCTCCTCGACTTCGACGGCACCGTCTGCCTCGGCGACGACCCCGTGCGGGCGTACGCCGATGCTGTCGCCGACGCCCTCGACCCGGCTACCGCCGAGGCATTGCGCTCCGGGTTGACGGCTTTCCTGGACACAGGTGCGGGCGAGTACCTCGACGGCTACTCCGCCGTTCAGCACCTGGCGGCGGGCGTCGATGCACGTGACCTCGCCGCCGCCTATGCGCACTCCCGCGAACGTTTGGCGACGGGGGAACTCGAGGTGTGGGCTCCCGCGGGCCTCGCGGAGTTCCTCGGTCGGGTCTCGGCCGAGGTCGTGCTCGCCACCAATGCGCCGCGCCGAGGTGTCATCGAGACCCTCGACCGTCTGGGACTGGCGTCGGGCATCGATTGCATCGTCACCGACGCGGGCAAGCCCGAGAAGATGCCGTGCGTGGTGGACGACGTGATCGGCGAACGGCCACCGCACCTGCTGGCCGCCGTCGGCGACATCTGGCGCAACGATCTCGACGCACCGCATCGACGCGGTGCCGTCACCGCGTACATCGACCGTCACGGTCACCCCCGGCCCGAGGCGACGTTCTTCGCCCCGACCTTCGAGGCGATGTACGACCAACTCCTCGAATGGTCCACCGAACCAGCAGCATTCGCACTCATCCACGAAGGACAGTCATGAGAATTCGTACGCCCTTGCTCGCCGTGGTCGCCACCGGACTGCTCACTGCCTCCCTGGCCGGATGCGGTGCCCGCGACGAGTCCACCACCGAATCCTCGGCTGCGTCGCCCTGTACCGGGACCAGTGCCGCAGACGCTGCCGACCCGTCCGAGCTGACGCTGGCTCTCGTTCCCTCGGGGGACGCGAACAAGCTCGTCGAAACGGTCAAGCCGCTGCAGGACGCGCTCACCGAGCGACTCGGCATCCCCGTCCGCGGCGTCATCACCCAGGACTACCAGGCCGCGGTGGAGGCCATCGGCGCAAACCAGGCGCAGATCGGCATGTTGCCGCCGTTGCAGATGGTGCAGGCCTGCAACAAGTACGGTGCCGAGCCCGCTCTGCAGACCGTACGCAAGGGCAAGACCACGTATGCGGCGCAGTTCTACACCAACAACCCCGACAAGTACTGCGAGGACGCACCCGTCACCGGAGCCAACGGCCTGCTGTACTGCAACGGCACCGACAGCGGCACGGGGCCGGCGGGACTCGACTCGCTGAGCAAGATGAAGGACGCCAAGACGGTCATGCTGCAGTCCGCATCCTCGGCCGGATTCGTCTTTCCCTCCGCCGCGCTGAAAGCGGTGGGCATAGATTCGACCACCGACCTGGACCTGACTCAGGTCACCTCGCACCCGGCCGCGGTGTTGTCGGTGAACAACGGCGACGACGAGGTGGGGGTGTCGTTCTGGGACGCCCGCGAGACCGTCGTGAAGGACACCCCCGATGTGGCGAAGAACCTGGTCGTCTTCGCGCTGACCAACGAGATTCCCAACGATGGCGTGTCCATCAGCAGCTCGCTGAATCCTGATCTGCAGCAGCGTATCTCGGATGCGATGGAGGATTACGCATCCACCCCGGAAGGCGTCGAGGCCTTGACGGCGATCTACCAGATCACCGGCCTCGACAAGGCCGATCCCGCCGCACTGCAGCAGGCGCAGACCGAGGCGGACTCCATCGGCCTGGGAAATTGACTTCGATGAGCGGGGACGGCATCGCGTTCGACGACGTCTCGGTCACCTATGCGGGCGGCCATACCGCGCTCGACGGCGTGACGCTGGATATTCCAGCGGGTCAGATGGTGGCCGTCGTCGGTTTGTCCGGTGCCGGAAAGTCGACACTGATCAGGACCATCAACGGCCTCGTTCCGGTCACGTCCGGCACCGTGACCGTCGGAGATCGCGCCGTGAACAACCTCGGCGGCAAGGGGTTACGGGATCTGCGCGGCGACATCGGAATGATCTTCCAGGGCTTCAACCTCGCCAAGCGCACCAGCGTGTTGAACAACGTGATGATGGGCCGGTTGCACAGTTCTCCGACGTGGCGAACGCTCCTCGGCGCATGGTCGGCCGAGGACACCGAACTGGGAATGCAGGCCCTCGAACGCGTCGAGATCGTCGGCAAGGCCTATCAGAAAGCGTCGTCGCTCTCCGGCGGTCAACAGCAACGCGTTGCCATCGCGCGGGCACTGGCACAGCAGCCGCGGGTGATCCTCGCGGACGAACCGGTGGCCTCGCTCGATCCGCCGACCTCGCACGTCGTCATGCGAGACCTCCAGCGCATCAACGCAGAACTCGGCATCACCGTCGTCGTCAATCTGCATTTTCTCGATCTCGCCAGGCGTTACGGCGACCGGCTGATCGGGCTGCGCGACGGCAAGGTCGTGTTCGACGGCCATGGCCGAGACGCCGACGAATCGGTGTTCGAGAGCATCTACGGACGCTCGTTGACCGCCGAGGACGTGTTGGAAGCGAGCCTCTCAAAAAACGGGGCCGAGCTGTGACGAGCTCGGTGACGCAGAGGCCGCACAAACCCCGGAGCGCGTGGAAAACCGTTGTCGTACTGGCCGTCATCGCCGGTATCACGATCTGGGCCGGGATCGGTGTCGGTGCCGACCTGGGTGCCATCATCGACAACTGGGGCAACGCGACGGGCAAACTCGTTCAGCTGATGCAGCCCGACTACTGGTTCTTCCCCGAGACCGTCGATGCGATCCTCGAGACGCTGCAGATGGCCGTCATCGCGACGGCGATCGGTGCCGCACTGTCCTTTCCGCTCAGTTTCGCGGCCTCGCGCGTCACCAACCCGAATCGGCCGCTCCTGACCGTCGTCCGCGGAATCATGAATGTCGTCCGCGCCGTGCCGGATCTGCTGTACGCCGCCGTGTTGGTTGCGGTGGTCGGCACCGGCGCACTGTCGGGAATCCTGGCGCTGATCGTGTTCAACGTCGGCATCATCGTCAAGCTGGTGTCCGAAGCGCTCGACGCCGTCGATCGGGGACCGCAGGAAGCCGCCCTCGCAGCCGGTGGTACGTGGATCGCGGCCGATCGCAGTGCTGTTGCCCCGCAGATCTTTCCGGCGTTCGTCTCGCAGAGTCTGTACACGTTGGAGTTGAACGTCCGGGCCTCGGCGGTCATCGGACTCGTCGGCGCAGGTGGCCTCGGCATGTTGATCGACAACGTGCGCACCTTCTACAAGTATCACCAACTCAGCCTCATCATCCTCGAGATTCTCGTCATCGTCCTGGTGCTCGAACTCGTCTCGTCCTGGGCCCGCCGAAAGTTGGTCGGATGACCGTCATCGACCGGACCGCCCGTGCCACTGCGGCACGTCCGCGCCCACCACGCAACCCCCTGCGTACCGCCGTCTGGGTGGGCATCGTCGCATTGTTCGCAGTGTCGTTGTACGGCATCGAGATTCGCTGGGACAGGTTGCTCGATCTCCCGCAGAACCTGCTGCGCTACGCCGGGCTGATGTTCGCGCCGCCGGACTTCTCCGCGCTGGGCAAGGCCGTCTCGGCCACCGTCGAATCGGTGCAGATGGCCTGGTTCGGAACGATTCTCGGCATCATCGTGTCGTTTCCGCTGAGCTTCCTGGCGGCCGCGAACATCGGACCGATCTGGCTGCGCTGGCCGCTGCGCGTCGTGTTCGCCATCATCCGGGCGGTACCCGAGGTCGTCATCGCGATTCTCATCCTCTCGGTCACCGGGCTCACCGCGTTCACCGGAGCGCTCGCCATCGCCATCGGCTCGGTCGGCACGCTCAGCAAGTGGGGCTACGAGGCAATCGAAGGTGCGGAGAAGGGGCCGATCGAAGCGGCCAGGGCCGCAGGTGGTTCGACCGCTCAGATCGTGCGGTGGGGACTGTGGACCGACGTCTCGCCGGAGGTGTTCGCATTCTGGCTCTATCGCTTCGAGATCAACGTGCGCGCCTCGGCCATCCTGGGGCTCATCGGTGCAGGCGGTATCGGCAGCATGCTGGTCGACAACGTGCAATACCGGCAGTGGGGCGCTGTCGGCATGCTGCTGATCGTCGTCGTGGTCATCACCGTGATCATCGATCAGATTTCCGGACAGGTCCGTCGACGCATCGTCGACGGGCACTGGGGCTGGAGCGGGGCCGGCACGGGCAGGAGCGCAGCCCGCGGAGCGACCGGGACGGGCCGATGGAGAAGAGGTACGCGCAAGATATGAGCATGGATCTCGCGCCGGGTGGAGTCGTACCGCACATTCGATCGGTCATTCCGTCGTTGCTGCCGGTCGAGCGGGCCGTCGCCGAAGTGTTTCTCCAACGCCCCGCCGACATCGTCGAGATGTCGTCGCAACAGGTCGCCGACGCGGCAGGCGCATCGCGGGCCTCGGTGGTGCGCACCTGCCAGAGCCTCGGCTTCGGCGGGTATCAGCAGTTGCGGGTGCTCCTCGCGCGCGACGCAGCGCGGGCCCTGCCCACGCAGGAGCGTTCGGCAGACGGTCCGTTCGCGATCGTGACCGAGACGTTCGCCCATGTCGGTGAGTCCATTGCGGCGATGACCGCCCTGCTCACTGCCGAGGACGTCACGCACGCGGTGTCCACCCTCGCCGGGGCGGAATCGATCGTCGTCATCGGGAACGGGCTCTCGGCTGCGCTGGCCGCCGATACCGATGCTCGGATGCGTTCGGTGGGTCTGCGCTCGCACGCACCGACCGATTCCATCGCGCAGCAGGTTGCCGTCCGGCTGCTCACCGACCGTGACGTCGCCCTGATCATCAGTGGGTCGGGCGCGACGAGTGCATCGACGAGGGCTGCGCAGGCTGCGCGGGACCGGGGAGCCACCGTGGTGTCGGTGACGTCGTTCGCTCGTTCGACTCTGGCGGCCGCGTCGGACATCGCCTTGGTGGTGGGTATGCGAGATCTCAGTTTTCAGCGAGAGCTCGCCGTCACGAGCCGAATTCCGCACGTCATCCTGCTCGAAGGACTGATGGCGGCGCTGACCGACGCGTTGGGGGACAGGGCGTCGGCGGCGATGGCTGCGACCCTCGAAGTCATTTCCGGCAACCTGGGTGAGTGAAGCGTCACCTGTGGTCGGTGACACCGTCGCACCGATACGCACGCTAGGTTCACTACGGTAGGGCGAGCAGCGGCGCTGAAGCTGCTTGCGCGGGCATGTCGACGACAGGACAGGGACCAACATCGTGAGTACAGACGACGCTGCCGAAGCAACGGTCGTTGCCGGAGTCGACCTGGGTGACCCGGAGCTCGCGCGATCCGTCGCCGACGGTCTCGCCCGCGTCGAGGAGCTGATGATCAGCGAACTGTCCGATGGTGAAGAGTTCCTGACCGAAGCCGCGTTGCACCTGGCCAAGGCGGGCGGTAAGCGATTCCGTCCCCTCTTCACCGTGCTCACCGGCCAGCTCGGACCGTCTCCGACCGACCCGGCCATCGTCACCGCCGCCACCGTCGTCGAGCTGGTTCATCTCGCCACGCTCTACCACGACGACGTGATGGACGAGGCGTCGATGCGGCGCGGCGCCGAGAGCGCGAACTCACGCTGGGGAAACAGTGTGGCGATCCTCGCGGGCGACTACCTCTTCGCGCACGCTTCGCGTCTGGTCTCCACGCTCGGCCCCGATGCCGTCCGCATCATCGCCGAGACTTTCGCCGAGCTGGTCACCGGGCAGATGCGCGAAACTATCGGAGCCCAGGGCAGCGACGACCCCGTGGCGCACTACCTCAAGGTCGTGTGGGAGAAGACCGGGTCACTGATCGCCTCGTGCGGGCGGTTCGGCGGAACGTTCAGTGGCGGCGACGCCGAGCACGTGGGTCGCCTCGAACGCCTCGGTGACGCGGTCGGCACGGCGTTTCAGATCTCCGACGACATCATCGACATCTCCTCGGCCACCGAGCAGTCCGGCAAGACCCCCGGCACCGACCTGAGGGAGGGTGTCCACACCCTCCCGGTGCTCTTCGCATTGCGCGAGGAGGGTGCCGACGGCGATCGGCTCCGTCAGATCCTGGCCGGCCCGGTGACCGAGGATGCCCTGGTCACCGAGGCACTCGAGCTGTTGCAGCGCTCGCCGGGGATGGCCTCGGCCAAGAAGACCCTCGGTGAATACGCAGCCCGGGCCCATGCCGAGCTCGCGCAGCTGCCTCAAGGACCGGCCAACGACGCATTGGGCCGGTTGGTGAACTACACCGTCGAACGCGTCGGCTGACGACCCTCCGGGCGGGAACTGCAGGTCGGGGTGTTTTCGTTGAATCGGGTAGTAACACCCGGTACGAGGAGGCATTCCAGAAATGAACAGCTACGCCAACGGTGCGAAGACATTCGGCCTGCTGGTCGGGATGTCTGCGCTGATCGTCTTCATCGGCTCGTTGTTCGGCAACTCGACGATACTGATCGGGTCGATAGTGCTGGCCGTCGGCGTCAACGGCTACGCGTACTTCAACAGCGCGAAGATGGCACTGAAGTCGATGCACGCGGTGCCGGTGACCGAGCTCGAACAGCCGGCGATGTACCGGATCGTGCGCGAGTTGGCTACCGCCGCTCATCAGCCGATGCCCGCGTTGTACGTGAGCCCGACCAACAATCCCAATGCGTTCGCCACCGGTCGCAATCCGCGGAACGCGGCCGTGTGCTGCACCGACGGCATTCTGCGCATCCTCGACGAGCGGGAGCTGCGAGCGGTGCTCGGTCACGAGCTCTCACACGTCTACAACCGGGACATCCTGATCTCGTCGGTTGCCGGTGCGATGGCGTCGGTCATCTCGGGTCTGGCCAACCTGGCCTTCTTCGCAAACGTCTTCGGCGGTCGCGGCAACGGCGGAGCGAATCCGCTGGCCCTGCTCCTGGTGTCGATGCTGGGGCCCATCGCCGCATCTCTGGTTCGCCTCGCGGTCTCCCGTTCGCGTGAATATCAAGCCGATCAGTCCGGTGCCGAACTGACCGGCGATCCGCTGGCCCTGGCGTCCGCGCTCCGCAAGCTCGAGCAGGGAGTGCAGTTGGCACCGCTGCCGCCCGAGCCGCGCCTTGCTGCGGAGTCACACCTGATGATCGCCAATCCGTTCCGCCTCGGCGACAAGGCGGGTGCGCTCTTCGCCACCCACCCACCGATGGCCGACCGCATCGAGAGACTCGAACGGATGGCCGGCCACCGGCCGTACTGAGCGGCTGCGCTCACATGCGCGGAGCGCTCTAGCGGTAGTTGACGAACTGCAGTGCGATGCCGAAGTCCTCGTTCTTGAGCAGCTGCTGGATGGCCTGGAGGTCGTCGCGCTTCTTGCTGCTCACCCGCAGCTCGTCGCCCTGAATCTGGGCTTTGACGCCCTTGGGGCCGTCGTCACGGATCTTCTTGGAGATCTTCTTGGCGTTCTCGGTGCTGATGCCCTGAACGAGCTTGCCGGTGACCTTGTAGACCTTGCCCGACGCAGCGGGATCGTTGGTCTCGAAGGCCTTGAGGGACACGTCGCGTCGAATCAGCTTTTCCTTGAACACGTCGAGGGCAGCTTTGACCTTCTCCTCGGATTCGGACGTGATGACGATGGTCTCGGCCTCGCCGCTTCCGGACCATTCGATGCTGGTGTCGGATCCGCGAAAGTCGAAGCGGGTTGCCAGCTCTTTCGCGGCTTGTCCCAGAGCGTTGTCCACTTCCTGGCGGTCGACTTTGCTCACTACGTCGAAGGACGAATCAGCCACTTCTCACACTCTCCAGTCGAATCGAAACGTTCGATGTGGCGATGGGGTCGGCCACATCCTGCAGGGACTTTATCGGCCCGCTACCGACCGTATCCACCCGGTTTGCGTTCCGGGGGGACGTTCGTTGTATTCTTCTCACCGCGCCGAAGAGCAGTACGGGCTTCGATCGCAGCACGGCAGATTGCCCGAGCGGCCAATGGGAGCGGACTGTAAATCCGTCGGCTTATGCCTACGTAGGTTCGAATCCTACATCTGCCACACCTGGAACCCCGGCGAGGATTTTCCTCGCTGGGGTTTCCATGTGAAGAGGCCATACGAAGGTCGCTGACCACGCAATTTGGCAGTCGGTGCTCGGAATGTGTAACCTCTTGAAGGCTTCAACGCACGGCAACGTGCGCGGGAGTACAGCCTGCGGAAAGATCGATCTCGCAGTCACCCGCCCCCTTAGCTCAGTCGGTAGAGCGTTTCCATGGTAAGGAAAAGGTCAACGGTTCGATTCCGTTAGGGGGCTCGCTGGATTGGATTGCTCGACGTTGCGTTCCCGACGTGGAATGGTGGACGACGAGCACCTGAGGCGGTGTAGCTCAGTTGGTAGAGCAAACGACTCATAATCGTTGCGTCGCCGGTTCAAGTCCGGTCACCGCTACACAGTAGGCAAGCACGACCAGTAGCACCCAGAACAGTCCTGATTGACCCAGATCAGATTTACCCGAAAGTAGGCGTCCAGTGGCCTCCTCCACCGATGTGCGGCCCAAGATCACCTTGGCCTGCGAGGTTTGCAAGCACCGCAACTACATCACCAAGAAGAACCGTCGTAACGATCCCGACCGCATCGAGCTGAAGAAGTTCTGCTCCAACTGCGGCACTCACCGGGCTCACCGCGAGTCTCGCTGATCCTCACGGCTCGCTGGTTCGCAGTTCCGATCTCTTATCGGCGCCCGGCGTTAGGTCACAATTTTCTCCCTAACGGCTCTTGCGTCCAGGGTAGAAAAGGTCTCCACCGTGTCACAAGCTCCACATGACGTCCCGGCCATGGATGCGTCCGCACATGCGGCGTCCATGGTCGGTTCTCATTTCCGCGTCGACGACTTCTACGAGGTCGGCCGCGAGAAGGTTCGTGAATATGCGCGTGCCGTCCAGGATTTGCACCCCGCGCATCACGACGAGGACGCAGCGAAGGGCCTCGGTTACGACGGTCTCCTCGCGCCCTTGACCTTTATTTCCCTGCTCGGCATCATGTCGCAGACCCGGATGCTGCAGGAGGTCATCACGGGTTACGACCCGAGCCAGATTCTGCAGACCGATCAGAAACTGGAATTCCATCGCCCGATCCAGGTGGGCGACCGCATCTTCTGCGACGTGTATCTCGAGTCTTTCCGGCAGATGAGTGGCAGCGACATCATGACCACGAAGAACATCATCACCGATCAGAACGGTGAGCTCGTGCAGACCACCTGGACCACCATCGTCGCGCGAACGGGCGGGGAGATCGACGAGAACATCGCTCACGCCGTCAAGGAAGTGATCAGGCATGGCGCTTCGTAACTTCGACGACGTGTCCGTGGGCGAAGAATTGCCCGAGCGAATCGTCTCCTTGACCCGCGGCGACCTGGTGAACTACGCCGGCGTGTCCGGCGATCCCAATCCCATTCACTGGAGCGACGAAGTCGTCGAGCTGGCCGGACTGAACAACGTCATCGCACACGGCATGCTCACGATGGGTCTCGGTGCCGGGTTCGTCACGTCGTGGCTGGGCGATCCGGGTGCTGTCACCGAGTACAACGTGCGTTTCACCAACCCGGTGTACGTCTCGTCGGATTCGGCGACCCAGGTCGAGTTCACCGGCAAGATCAAGTCGACGGACGCCGACGCGCGAACTGCCGTGGTCGCCATCGTGGCGAAGGCCGAGGGGAAGAAGATTTTCGGGCGAGCGACTGCTACGGTGCGCTTGGCCTGAACATGTCGATCCGGTCGGGCGCAGTACGGCCGGAACGACGGGATTTATCTGTTCCGAAGGGTGTGCAGTACACTGAGATTTCTGGGGTAATCCGGCGCTCTGCGCTGCCCGCGTCCTCCTCGGAGGGTGTAGGGCTCGCGTGATTGTGGCGGATGGACACCAGAGCGGCCGAGAAGTTTTCGGCCGAAGGGGCGTAGCTCAATTGGTAGAGCAACGGTCTCCAAAACCGTAGGTTGCAGGTTCAAGTCCTGTCGCCCCTGCCCAAGGTGTCAGCAACTGAGAGGAACGACGTGAGCGAGGAGCGCGGTAAGCGCGACGGTCGATCGGGGGAGTTCGAGGACTCTTCGGCCCCAGACGACGTCGTAACTGGCTCCGAGGGCCGTCTCTCCGATGCTGACACGTCCGCTGGTGAATCTGCTGCAGATGCAGTGGTCCCCACCGGCAAACGATCGTCGAGCAGGTCCCGCGGCAGCAGTGCTGCAGCGGTGTCGATGACCAAGGCCCCGGCCGCGTCGGCGAAAACCAAGTCCGGCTCGGGACGTTCGGGCAAGACCAAGGCAGACAAGCGGCCCAACGTCTTTCTGCGGCTGCTGCAGTTCTTCCGCGAGGTCGTAGCCGAACTGCGCAAGGTCATCTGGCCGAACAAGAAGCAAATGGTCACCTACACGACCGTCGTGCTCGTCTTCCTTGCGTTCATGGTCGCGTACATCAGCGGTCTCGACGTGTTGTTCCTCAAGGGCGTCGGCTGGTTGTTCGGCTGACCGTGGACGGCTGCCGGGACTTTTCGACGATCGAATCGAGCAGGAAACTAGAGAAAGGGTGCTGACGTGAGCACGCCGCACAACGACGCCACCGAAGTGGCCGCATTCGACGCCGATGTCGAGGCGACCAAGCAGGGCCTCGAAGCGGAGCAGGCCGCTCAGGACCGCGAGACGGACGAAGCAATCAAGGCCGACGTCGCAGCCGCTGCCGGCGAGGACGTCGTCGACGAGGATGCAGTCGCCGAAGGCGATGAGGTTGCCACCGGCGACGACGCCGACGTCACTGCCGAGCCCGAGGATCCCGTCGCCGAGATGAAGGCGGCTCTGCGCCGCGCACCCGGTGACTGGTACGTCATTCACAGCTACGCCGGCTACGAGAACAAGGTCAAGGCCAACCTCGAGACCCGCGTGCAGAACCTCGACGTCGGCGACTACATCTTCCAGGTGGAAGTTCCCACCGAAGAGGTCACCGAGATCAAGAACGGCCAGCGCAAGCAGGTCAACCGCAAAGTTCTGCCCGGCTACATCCTGGTCCGCATGGAACTCAACGACGAGTCCTGGGGAGCGGTGCGTAACACCCCCGGTGTCACCGGTTTCGTCGGCGCGACGTCGCGCCCGTCGCCGTTGACCATCAACGAGGTCGTCAAGTTCCTCATGCCGCAGGAAGGTGCCAAGAAGGACGCGAAGGCGACCGCCGGCACCAGCGACCAGAGCGGCGACACCACGTCGAAGCCGACCATCGAGGTCGACTTCGAGGTCGGCGAGTCGGTCACCGTCATGGACGGCCCGTTCGCGACTCTCCCCGCCAGCATCAGCGAGGTCAACGCCGAGCAGCAGAAGCTCAAGGTGTTGGTATCGATCTTCGGCCGTGAAACCCCGGTCGAGCTCGGCTTCACCCAGGTCTCCAAGATCTAGAAGCCGCGCGCACAGACTTGCAGTAGCAACCGCAAGAAACCCGAGCGAATACAAGGAAAAAGAAATGCCCCCGAAGAAGAAGAAGCTAGCCGGGATCATCAAGCTTCAGATCCAGGCCGGTGCCGCCAACCCGGCACCGCCCGTCGGCCCCGCACTGGGCCAGCACGGCGTCAACATCATGGAGTTCTGCAAGGCTTACAACGCCGCGACCGAGTCGCAGCGCGGCAACGTCGTGCCGGTCGAGATCTCGGTCTACGAAGACCGCACGTTCGACTTCAAGCTGAAGACTCCCCCCGCTGCCAAGCTGCTGCTCAAGGCCGCAGGCGTGGCGAAGGGCTCCGGCGAGCCGCACAAGACCAAGGTCGCCAAGGTGACCATGGACCAGGTGCGCGAGATCGCCAAGACCAAGCAGGAAGACCTCAACGCCAACGACATCGACCAGGCCGCGAAGATCATCGCCGGCACTGCTCGCTCGATGGGCATCACCGTCGAAGGCTGATTTCCAGCACGAAACGTGGGAGAGCCGGCCAGGCTCGTCAACCACTCTGAACTCGAACGAAGGACAGTAAGACATGGCAAAGCGCAGCAAGGCCTACCTCGAGCAGGCCGCAAAGATCGACCAGGACAACCTCTACTCGCCTCTCGAAGCCGCAAAGCTGGCCAAGGAGACCGCGTCGAGCAAGTTCGATCCCACCGTCGAGGTCGCAGTGCGACTCGGCGTCGATCCCCGCAAGGCGGATCAGATGGTGCGCGGCACCGTCAACCTTCCCCACGGCACCGGCAAGACCGCTCGGGTTATTGTTTTCGCCGCTGGTGAGAAGGCTGCAGAGGCCGAGGCAGCAGGAGCCGACGTCGTCGGCGCAGAAGATCTGATCGAGCGCATCCAGGGCGGATTCCTGGACTTCGACGCGGCGATCGCCACCCCCGATCAGATGGCCAAGGTCGGCCGCATCGCCCGTGTCCTCGGACCGCGTGGCCTGATGCCGAACCCGAAGACGGGCACGGTCACCAACGACGTGACCAAGGCTGTCAACGACATCAAGGGCGGCAAGATCAACTTCCGCGTCGACAAGCAGGCCAACCTGCACTTCGTCATCGGTAAGGCCTCGTTCGACGAGACCAAGCTGGTGGAGAACTACGGCGCAGCGCTGGACGAGATCCTGCGTGCGAAGCCGTCGTCGGCCAAGGGCCGTTACGTCAAGAAGGTCACCGTCTCGACCACCACCGGACCCGGCGTCCAGGTCGATCCGAACCGTACGCGCAACCTCCTCGAGGACGACGCGAACGCGTAATCGCGAACAGCTCCGAACGAAGGCCGGTCTCCCTTGGGGAGGCCGGCCTTCGTCGTTGCGGTCTACGGGGCGAGTTCAGGCCGCTCGCGCACGAGCGAAGTTGGCCAGGATGATGCCGCTGATGCGGTCCAGCAACGCTGCGGGCAGGTCGTGGGCCATTCCGTCGATCAGTGTCAGCTCGGCTCCGGGGACTGCGCGGGCGATGGCCTTGCCGCAGGACGGTCTCACCAGTTTGTCGGCGGTGCCGTGAATGACCGTGGTCGGTGCCGTGATCTTCTTCGTGTAGGGCTTGAGGCTGCCGGTGCCGGTGATGGCCGCCATCTGGCGGACGACGCCGGACGGGTTGTAGTTGCGCTCGTACATCACCTGGGCGATTTCGAGTTGCTCCTCGAGTGGGGTCCGGAACCCGGGTGACCCGATCGTGGACAGCGTCTTCGCCGAATGCGCGATGATCTCGTCCTTGGTGGCGTCCTTACCGACGCCACCGATCAGCGGCAGCAGCGCCCGGGGATCCGGCGGTGGCAGGAACGGCTCGTTGGTGCTCGAGAAGAGGATGCCCACCGATTCGGTTCGTTCCGGGTAGCTACCGGCGAAGACCTGGGTGATCATTCCGCCCATCGACGCACCGACGACGTGCACGGTGTCGATGCCGAGGTGATCGAGTACGCCGACGGCGTCGGCCGCCATGTCGACGATCGTGTAGGGCACGTCGGAGGACATCCCCAGCTCGTGCCGGATCAGTCGAAGAATCTGTGATCCCCGCACCTTTTGACCGGACATCTTCGAGGAGAGCCCGATGTCGCGGTTGTCGATCCGGATCACTCGGTAGCCTGCATCGACGAGACGGGTGCAGAAGTCCATGGGCCACAACGTCAATTGCGCGGACAGGCCCATGATGAGCAGCACTGCGGGATCGTCTACCGATCCCATGTCCTCGTACGCGATCTCGATGGAGTTCGCCGGAGCGATACCTTGTTCCATTCTCATGGTGTCGTTCCTACCAGCCCGGCTCGCCGAGCAACGGCACCACCAGGTAACTCGGGCTCTCGGGGTCGATGCTGACGTCCTGTGGGCGCAGTCGTGTGCGCACGAGATCCGGCAGAATCGGGATGAATCGCGTTGTGTCGGTGGCGAATACGTCGACGCGCAGTCGGTGTCCCGTCGCGATGACGGCCTCGGTGCTGAGAATGTCGATGTCGAGCGTGATGGGTTCACCGATGGGCACCGGCAGAAGTGCCGCCGCGGTGAGTGGGTGGTAAGGGCGGGTGTAGTCGCCGTTCGGGGCGAACAGCGAACGCTCGTCGTCCACGGCCCGACGCGACGCGAGAAGTGCGCCGTTGCTCAGTACGGTCGAGGTGCCGTCCGGGGCGACGTCACAGACCATGATGGCCCACAACGCTTCTCGCGCATGGCAGACCACCCGGAGATGTAGATTCATCGGCCCGGACACGACGGCGTCGGACTCCGCCGGACCGGTGGTGAAGGTGACTGCGGCCCCTTCGGCGAATCGGTTGTCGTAAGTGAATCCGCCACCCAACACGGCCGTCACGCCGGCGAGTACCTGGGTGGTGTCACGGGATACGACGGCCCGCAACGACGGACGTACCGTGAGCACGCCCGACGATGGCGGCGGGTCGAAGGTGAGGCTGCCGTCGGCGACGGCATGGGCGGCGGTGCCCGAGACCTCAGCAGACAGGTACAGCCTTCGAGGTAGTGCGTGGGGAGCCGGAAAGCGGCCGTGCGCAGTCCAATTGCCGCCCTGTTGACGCAATGTGACGGGGCCGTAGTTCTCGATTCCGTTGTCGACGTCGCGCAGCCATTTGTCGAACCAGGCGCGCTCGAGCACGTCCAGACGCGGTGGAAAGCCTGGTTCGCCGAACCCGATACCGGGATTGACGTGGTAACCGTCGCCGACGAGCAACTGCTTCGAGCCGCGTTCGAGGGGGAGTCGGTTGTAGATGTCGGGGGCGGAGCCGCCGAAGATGTCGTGCCAGCAGCCGTACAGGAAGGTCGGCACGGCGATGTCTTCGATGACGGCGTCGATCGTGTCGTAGTACTCGTCGTCGTAGATCCGTGGGTCATGGCCTGTGACGAAGCCTTTGGCGAGATCGAACAGATTGGTGGCGGGGGATCGAGCACGGTCGCGGAGCCAGGCGAATGCATCGATTCCACCGAGGGCAGGTGCCCATTTCAACCCGTTGACGGCGGCGAGCCACAGCGGGATGAATGCCGACGTCGCCCCTCCGGTTGCGAAGATCTCACGAACGATGTCCACCGAGCCCTCGACGGCGAAGATCGCGTCGAGCCCGGCGGGTTGCTTGGCCGCGGCCTGCAGCGCATTGATCGCGGAGTACGAGATCCCGGCCATCCCCAGCCTGCCGTTGCACCAGTACTGGCGTCGGACCCACTCGATCACCTCGAGCGAGTCCAGTTGTTCCCGGGTGCCGAGCACGTCCCAGATGCCCGAGGAGCTGCCGGTGCCGCGGACGTCGACGATCATCTGGACGTATCCGCTGCGGACGAGGTGGCGATTGACCGTCAGCAGGTCCGCCGCTCCGCCCGCCACCACCCGGGTGATCTCGGTGATGCCGTCGAACTTGGTTCCGCTGAGGTCGAATGCGGACGAGAAGGCGCGGATCGCGCGCCCGAGCACCGGGGCCTCGAGGACGGTGTCGATCCCCTTCATCAGCAGCTTGTTGTACGGGGTGAGGTTCAGGACGGTGGGAAAACTGCCCTCCACCGCCCGGCCCGAAGCGTCCGCGGGCCGAATGACGTACGCGCGTAATGCTGTGCCGTCGCTCATCGGGATGCGGACGTTCGCCGAGATGGACACTCGCGGGTACTGGGGCTTCTCGCGAACGATGGCCGCCCACGCCGCCGCCGCGTCGCCGCCGCTGGGATCGCGAGCGGGCTGCAGGAGGGGATGGGGCGCCGTGGCAGTCATGAAGATCGATTAGACCTTCGAACGACCCCATTTGTCCTGCGGAACGCGAATCGGTCGTAATATGCTCCAACAATTCTTGCTCTCGACTGTGTTTCGTTGGGAACACTCTCAACAAAAGTTGAGCACAGCTATGGGCCGTACCAGACTTTTCCGGTCATCGTGTCGTGAGCGCCCACAGTTGCTAGGTTTTGCCGGTCCGAAGTGACATGGGACACCAGTCGTTGCAGGGGAGCGCGAATGCACGTAGAAGCACTGTTCGGAGATGGTTCGTTGCGTCCGGTCTGGCCGCACGCGGATGCACTGATCACCAGCGAATGCCCTGGGCTTCGCTTCGGCGGGAAGTACGCGGACGTCGTTGCCCTGAGCAACGGTGATCCCACCGCGCTTCGGCCGTTCATCGACGAGGAGACCCGTCGCCGGGTCGCTGCGATGGCAGCCCCGGCCACCGATACTGCATTGGTGTTCGGTGCCAACGGTTTTCTCGGCGCCCACCTGATCGGTCGACTCACGCGTGATGCGGCGGTGCAGGTCGTGTACGCGATGGTGCGCCCCACCGACGAAGAGTCTGCACTCGAGCGACTTCAGCGGACGTTCGACCAGTACGAGATCGTGGTCGATGCCGACAAGATTCGTATCGTCGAAGGCACCCCCACGGCATTTCGTTTCGGTCTCGACAAGGCGTCGTACTTCGATCTGGCCGCGGGAGTGGGGCAGATCTTCAACTGCGCCAGCTCCACCGACTACACCGAGAGCTATGCCGAGCTGCGTGACGACTGGTTCGTCAGCGTGCTGCGCATCCTCGAATTCAGCATCACGTCCACGCGCAAGCACCTCACCTACGTGGGCAGCATCGGCGCGCATCTCTACCAGAAGCCCGAGGATTTCCGCCGCCCCGATTCGTGGTGGTACTCCGGCTATGCGCAGATGAAGTGGGTCAACGCAACGCTTCTCGGGTGGCTCTCGATGTCGGATACCTATTCGGTCACCCTGTGCGAGGCCCCCTACATCCTCGGCAGTACCGAACTCGGCCGCGATCCCGGCCGGGTGTACAGCTTCTGGCGCATCATCGAACTGGCCATCGCCGCCGGTGCCATCTGGGACGGCCCAGGGATGAACTACGTTCCGGTGGACGTGATGTGCGACGTCATGGCCGGCAATGCGCTGCGCAGTCATCCACTGACGCGGCTACTTCCGAGCAACCCCACCGGGTACGGACACGATCTGTACGCCGAGCTGCTCGGACTCGACCTGGTGAGCTGGGACGAGTTCAAAGAGCGTGTCAGTTCGCGTATTTCGCCTCGATTCGCCGAGACGATGCTGGCCGACAACATCGACCAGCTCATGCGCCTGGTGCACAAGCCCGAGGCCATTCTGCCTGTCGATCACGACATTTCGTGGTGCGATCATCGCCGACTCTTCGAGTTGTACTTCGAGAAGGCGCAGCTCAAAACGCTTTCGCCCGCCGTCGCGCACTGACGTGGCGGACGGGTTCGAGCCGACGTCGGTACGTCTACGAGACGTCCCGATGAGCCGTGAGGTGACCAACGGCGTTCTCTCGCTTGGCTTCTACGTCGTGTGCGGTCTCATCGGGTTGCTGCCCGGCTCGCTGCGAAACCGAGCGGCCGACGCGTTCGTCGGCTGGTCGGAGAGCATCGACGAACAGCGGCACCACTGATGTCGGTCACTCGGTGGATCGGTGGTGTAGCTACGGCCACGGCACTTCCGTTCGCGGCGTTCGTCTACTGGCGTACCCGGTTCTTCTTCCGCGATCCGCATCGCGCACCGCCCCCAGATCCGCAGGCGGTCGTGGCTCCGGCGGACGGCTTCGTCACGTACGTCAAACGGGTGGAAGCAGGCGCTACCGCGTTCGCCGTCAAGAAGGGGCGAACCATTGCCCTCGACGAGATCGCCGGCGTCGCCGCAGCCGACAGTGGGTACCTCATCGGTATCTACATGTCCGAATACTCGGTGCACCGCAACCGAATTCCCATCGCGGGCACCGTCGGGATGCGTCGGCACCGGTCTGCAGCGCCGTTCAACAAGTCGATGGCGCGGGTCGGGGCCAATCTGTTGACGCGGCGAACCCCGTACGACGAGGGCTGCGACTACCTGCTCACCAACGAACGACTCACCGTGTCGATCGAGCATGCGTCCGGAGCCGTGGTGACGGTGACACAGATTGCCGATCTGTGGGTCAACCGCATCGTCGCGCACATCGCGGTGGGCGACACCGTCGAACGGGGAGAGCAGTACGGGATGATCCGTTTCGGTTCTCAGTGCGATGTGTTCGTCCCCGACGCACTGGTCGAGCGCATCTCCGTTCGGCCGGGGCAGTACGTCTTCGCGGGAGAGACCGTTGTGGCTCGCTCGCCGATTTCCGTGTCCGGCAAACCATCTCGTGAGAAGGAACGATGATCACCGTCGAACAAGTCGTGTCCGGCAGAGGCTGGAACGAATTCGAGGCCGTTACCGATCTGGTGTATCGGGACGATCCGTACCGATTGCCGGACGAGCCGATGGATCTCGATCGCATCCTGATCTCGCCGCCGGCCGCCATCGCGTCTACTCGGGATACGTGTGCCTTCGTCGCGCGTGAGAACGGCGTCGCCGTGGGGCGGATCGTGGCCATTCACGACACGAGTTTCACCGATTACACCGGTGAGTCGATCGGATTCTTCGGGTTCTACGAGGCGATAGACGACCACGAGATCGCGACCGCCTTGCTCGATGCCGCCGCGGCGTGGTTGTCGGCGCGCGGTCTGGCGACCATGTCCGGGCCGTTCGGGCCGTCGATGTTCTACAGCGCGGGCATCGTCGTCGACGAGGTACCGGCGCTTCCTCTGGTGGGAATGCCGCACAACCCGCTGTACTACGCCGCCCACTTCGAGAAGTGGGGTCTGGTGGGCATCAAGGACTTCTACAGCTACCTGTTCGACGACCCGTGCGTCATCTACAACCGTCCCGAATACGCCCGGCACATGCAGATTTTCGAGAAGATCAAAGCACGTTCCGAGGTCACGTTCCGCTCGATGAAGTATCGGACGGTACGCCGCGATGCGCGGATCGTGCGGGATCTGTACAACAAGACCTTCGTGAACTTCTGGGGCTACTCGCCGCTGTCGTTCGTCGAACTGTTCGAGCTTCTGAAGATGATGCTGCCCGTCCTCGATCGCCGACTCACTCTCCTGGCCGAATTGGACGGCAAGCCTGTCGGATTCCTGATGGGGATTCCGGATGTGAATCAAGCCGCGGCCAAGGCGGCGCATCTGAAATCGAGGTGGCTGCGAGACCTGGTGACGCTCTGGCACGTCAAACGGCCGGGTCGAACCGACGTGATCGACGGGGTGCGCGTGGACATGTTGTTCGTCGATCCGGACTGCCCCGATCGCGCGGTGTCGTCGCTGCTCATCATGGAAATGTCGGTGCGGATGCGTGATCTGGGATTCACCAGGGTCGAGGCCGCGCCGGTACTCGACGACAGTCCCTGGATGAAGGGCTCGGTCCTGACTCGGATGGAGCAATCACCGCACCGTACCTACCGAATCTTCAGCCGCGACCTCCCGCAGACATGACCGGGGCGGCAGTGCTGGATTCCGGTCGACGCCGGCGCAGCATCGGCGATCGTTGGGGTCGGACCGTCGCCCGTCATCGGTGGGCGGTGCTGGGTGTGTGGCTACTGCTGGCCGTGGGATCGGCAATCCTGTATCCCGCGCTGCAGAACTCTCTGGTGGGAGCCAACTTCTCGGTTCCCGGAACCGAATCCAGCCGCGCCGACCGACTCGTCGAACAGCATTTCGCGTCGTTCGGGTCCGAACAACTCGTCGTCACATTCACCTCCGATTCGGTGGACAGCCGGAACCCGGCCTTTCGTGAACGGGTGGGGAAGGTCGTCTCGTCCCTGCGGCAGTCGCCGGATGTTCTGCGCGTCGTCGATCCCTACGAGAGCGCCGGTTTCATCCCGACGATCTCCGCGGACGGGACGTCGGCGCTGGCGTTCGTCGGTATCGGCGGAGCTGCCAGTGATCGGATCGCCGTGGCCGAACGCGTGCAGGAGACGATCGGTAAGGCGTCCGGCAACGGCGTCGAGGTGGCCGTGACGGGCTACTCCCCGATGACGGTCGATCTCACCCGCGTCGAATCCGAGGACGCCGTTCGGGCGGAAAGCATCGGCCTGCCCATTGCATTCGTGGTTCTCGTCCTCGCGTTGGGTTCCGTGATCGCGGGCATCGTGCCGCTGGTCACCACCGGAATCGGCGTGCTCGCGGCGTTCGGGATGTTCGCGCTGCTGTCCAACGTGATGACCTTCGACGTTCTCGTCACCACGGTGGCGGCCATGTTCGGTCTCGGTCTGGGAATCGACTACGCGCTCTTCATCGTCAGTCGGTTCAGGGAGGAGATCGGGCGCGCCGGACCCGCGAGCGATCCGACCCGAATCGAGCGCGCGGTGGGCGCGGCCATGGGCACCGCCGGGCACATCATCGTCATCTCCGGTCTGGTCGTGTTGATCGCCCTCGGAGCCCTCGCGATCGTCGATGTTCCTGCGGTGCAGAGCATCTCGTTGGTCGTCGCCCTCACCATCGTCACCGTCGTCGTGGTCGCGTGGACCCTCCTGCCGGCGATTCTCGCGGTCCTAGGAACACGCATCGGGATGTGGTCACTGCCGCGACGATTCCAACCACCATCGGTCGACGAGCACGACGCCGCGGTACCCACGTGGTGGTCACGATGGGCGCAGCACGTCATCGAACGCCCCTGGCGCTACACGGTGGCGTCCGCTGCTGTCCTCATCCTCTGCCTGATTCCCATCGGATCGATCTCGTACGGTGTCGATCTCGGAGCCGACGCACTCCGGGCGGAACCGTCCGGACGAGCCAACACCGTGCTCACCGAGAAGTTCGCGCCCGGGACCATATCGCCCATCACGATCGTGTTCACGGGTGCGGACGACAGTCCGCTGAGGCCACAGCAGATCACTACGGTGGACGCGTTCGCGAACTCCGTGCGCGGGGACGATCGCGTGGCCTACGCGTTGGCACAACCGGAGGGTGGACGGTCGTTGCTGATCGTGGTCCCGTCGGTCCCGATCGACTCCACGGAGGCCGCCGATCTCGTCGAAACCCTGCGGTCCCAGGCACTTCTCGCCGGTGACACGGACGGCACGAGCGTCTCCGTGGGCGGCACCACCGCACTGGTCGTCGACGCCTCCGAGGAGATCTCCGGCAAGTTCGTCTGGGTCGTCGTCGCAGTGTTGGCCTTCTCGCTCTGCTATTTGGCCGTCGTGTTTCGCAGCGTGGTCATTCCGCTCAAGGCCGTCGCCATGAATTTACTGGTCACCGGTGCCGCCCTCGGTGCCACCGTCGCCGTATTCCAATGGGGCTGGGGCGCAGGCATTCTCGGATTCGAGAGCGCTGGATACATCCAGGTGTATCTGCCGGTGACGGTGTTCGCCGTGGTCTTCGGTCTCTCGATGGACTACGAGGTGTTCCTCATCGGGCGCATGCGGGAAGTGTTCGTTCGGGGAGCGAGTAACGACGTGGCCGTCGTCGACGGCATCGAACACACCGCCAGGCCGATCACGGCAGCCGCCGCGATCATGATCGCCGTGTTCGCCAGCTTCCTCACCGCAGACGTTCTCGAACTCAAACAATTCGGTTTCGCTCTCGCCATCGCAGTGCTCTTCGATGCCGTGCTGGTGCGAATGATGATGGTGCCCGCGATGATGAAGCTGTTCGGCGCGCGAAACTGGTGGCCGGGTTCGCGGGATCGTCAGGTGGTCGGCAACTGAGCTGTCGCCGAGTACGACGCCACCGCCGACCACCAGCCCCACTACTGCCGCCGCAGCCATCAGGCCAGTAGACCTGCGCCGCTCGCGCAATTCGGGCGACGCCGAAAATTCGAGGTACTGCCCGGCCGGACCGCGAGCACCGAAACTACCGGTCCTGCCCGACTCGGAGTATTTGTTCGACGGACGCGACTAGCGTGTGGATCCAGTCCACGAAAGGTGCACTTATGTCGTTCACCGATCCGGCCGCGCCGGTTCCGACCATCCTGCGGACCGACCAGTTCCTGCTCCGCCCGATCACCCCAGCTGACGCGCCCGCCGATCACGCAGCGCTGATGGAGACGCGGGAACAGCTGAGGCGTTGGGAGCAGGCGACGTGGCCCGAGGATGACTTCAGCGTCGAAGCGAACCGAGAAGACCTCGTCGGCCTCGAGGAGCGCCATGCAGCGCATCGGGCCTTCACCTACACCGTCGTCGATCCAGTTACCGACGAATGCCTGGGCTGCGTCTACTTGTTCCCCACAGATGCGACGTTCCTGACGAAGGCCACCGTGACGCCTACCGGTGAGGGCGGGTGGGATTCCGTCGATGTCGTTGTCTACTTCTGGGTTCGCAAGTCGCGTATGCAGACGGGTATGGACTCGAAGTTGCTCGACGTGCTGCGCGCCTGGCTGATGGGGGAATGGAAGCTGAGCACCGCGGTCTTCGTTGTCAGCGACCAGTTCGCCGAGCAGATCGAACTGCTCGAGCACACCGATCTGACCAAGCAGTTCGAGATCGTCGAACCCGGAAAGGTCGGCAGATTTTCTGCCTACGGTTGAGATCCACACTGCCGCACTGTGGTCGACATCAGGCAGGACCCCCGATCCAATAGCCCGGGCAGGCAGGAGGGATGGAGTCTAGTATTTACTCATGCGAGTAAAACTGTCGGACCGGGCAAGCGGCCGTCGGGCCCAGATCATCGAAGCGACCATCCGCACGCTCGCCGAGGTCGGATACGACGGGACTTCGTTCGCGGCCATCGTGCGGCGCGGTGGGCTGAGCAGCACCCGAATGATCTCGTATCACTTCGAGGATCGCGCCGAGTTGATGACGCAGGTCGCGCTCACCGTCATCACCGATCTCGGTCACGCTGTCGCCGAGCGAGTCCGCGCGGCAACGACGAAGACGACCGCTGTCCGCGCCTATATCGAGGCAAACTTGGCGCATATGGCCGATCACCGAGCCGAGATGGTCGCGCTCACTATCCTGCTCGGTGCCGGTGCGCTGCATGTTCCTGCAGGCTCCCGGCCCTCGGGAATCGAAGCACTGCAACAGATCATCGATGACGGATGTCGATCCGGCGAGCTGCACACGAGCGATCCGCGGGTCGCCGCCACCATCATCCAGCAGTCGATCGAAGCGGTCCCGCACCTGCTGCGGCACGAGCCGGATGTCGATCTGGTGGCCTATGCCCGCGATATGACGGAGTTTTTCGAAACCGCACTCAGGGCCGACCGAACTGACCGGCGAGAGTCATGACCAGCCCCGTGACCCCCGCGGCACCGCGGCAGCCTGGCTTCCCGCTACTTACCGCGATTGTGGCCGGAGTGACGCTGCTGATCAGCCTCGTCGCCCAACTCTCCCCGGGGTTGATGGACCTACTCGTCCGTGATCGGCCGCAGTTGCTGGCGGGCCAGTGGTGGCGAGCCGTCAGCCCGATCCTGGTGCAACCGGACGGTTGGGGACAGCTCGCCTTCAACCTGGTCGGCATCGTTCTGGTCGGCACGGCTGTGCAGCGTCGGGTCGGCGCGATGTCCTGGCTATCTGCTTACCTCGTCGGCGGTGTGGCAAGCGTGGCCATCTACAGCGCCTGGCATCCGACCGACACCGGAGGCGGCTCCTCCGCTGCCGTCGCGGCCCTGATCGGGGTCTTGGTCCTTACGTCCCGTACAAATGCGCCACCGCAACGTCCCGTCGAGTTCGCCCACTGGTACGCGATCTTCTTCAGTGTCTACCTGACCGCTTTGGATCTGGGCGGGGTGACAGCATCGGTGATCGCCGGGAACCTTTCGATCGTCGCTGTTGCGGTCGTGCGGCGCGCTCTGGGCGCAGCCGGCATCGTCCGGATCGGTGGACCGGTAGTCGTTGTCGCCGCCGTGGTGATGACGCTGCTGCGGGACGATCACGGCACCGGACTCCTGATCGGCCTCGCGGTCGGAGTGCTGGTGCTCCTCCGGCGCTACAGACCGCCGACCCTAGGTCTGTCGCTCGCCGTGCTCGCTGATCTTCTCGCGCCGATCGCGATGTACTACTTGTTGCGGCACTGGGGATCCGACACCGGAACCGCGTTGCTGGCAGGTGCGGTTATCCCGGCTGTCTCGGTGCTCGTCCGGGCCGTCCGGCACCGCCGGATCGACGCGCTCGGCAGCTCGGTCCTGGTGATGCTCGTGGTGAGTGCTGCGGCCGAAGAGCTCTCCGGCGATCCGCGCATCCTCCTGTTCAAGGACGCGCTACTGACGGCTGCGTGGGGCTGCTGGTTTCTGGCCAGCGTCCGCGCCCGACGTCCGCTGAGTTACCGGTTGACCCGTCCGTTGCTCGACCGGTCCGTCCACCCCAGCGCGACTGACGTGACCGGGAGTGGTGATCCTGGCCGCTGGGAAGCGTTGTGGGAAAACGAGCCTGGGTTCCGACGTGCGTGGCGGGTGACGTCGGTGATCTGGGCGGGTGCCCTGTTCTTCGACGCGATGATCCGAATGCTGATGGCGGTCGTGTTGCCGATCGACCGGGTGCCGGTCCTGTCGGGCATCCTCTGGATCGTCACCCTGGTGGCGCTACAGGTCGTCACCAACATTCATCTGACCACGTCCGGCGCCTGGACGCTGTTGCGGCAGCAAAGACAGCGAGAACGTGCGGCCGCTCCGACCGACGCAGTCTCGTGACTCGACGAGATCGGCATCGTGACGACAGTGATCACGTCGTAGGTCGTCGTTTTGGAGATGACGCCGAACGTGTTGTAACCTGGTCGACGGTTCGGATCACGGGTGCTCGCACTCGCTTCCAGACCGCCCAATCAAGTTCTACCCAAGACCGTTGGTCACCGCCTTCTCGAAGGATTCACTTCCGGGAGTTGCGCGGTTGAAGGTCCGAGATCGCTTCGGACGGCCCACGCAGGAGAACGCGGTAGGGAACCTGTATGCAGCCGTCTCGGTTGTCCGCTCGTTCACGCCCCGTGTGCCTCTGCGCATCGGGGCGTTCGTCGTTTTCCGGCCCTCTCGCGATCGACACAACTTCCCACGAGAGGAGGCGAAGTATGGCAAAGCCCGAAAAGGTCTCAGCAGTATCGGAGATCACCGAACAGTTCAAGGGTTCGACGGCTGCCGTCGTCACGGAATACCGTGGCCTGTCGGTGTCCGGTCTGACTCAGCTCCGGCGTGCGCTCGGCGAAGGTGCCACGTACTCCGTCGCCAAGAACACCCTGGTCAAGCGCGCAGCTGCCGAAGCCGGTATTACCGGCCTCGACGATTTGTTCGTCGGACCGACCGCCATTGCATTCATCAAGGGCGAGCCGGTCGACGCAGCGAAGGCCATCAAGGCCTTCGCGAAGGACAACAAGGCCTTGATCGTCAAGGGCGGCTACATGGACGGCGCAACGCTGTCCGTGGACGAGATCAACAAGATCGCAGACCTCGAGTCGCGCGAAATCCTGTTGGCCAAGCTCGCCGGCGCCATGAAGGGCAACTTGTCGAAGGCTGCAGGCCTGTTCAACGCTCCCGCATCGCAGTTCGCGCGTCTGGCGTTCGCGTTGCAGGAGAAGAAGGCTGCCGGCGCACCCGCCGCAGCCGAAGCGCCTGCAGAAGCAGAAGCACCGGCGGAAGCTCCCGCCGAAAGCTGATCCGCTGGCATTAGCGAACAGCTCAATCCCACACCATGCCGCGGATCAGCGGCCAGGTACTTACAGGAAGGACCCGCCACCATGGCGAAGCTCAGCACCGAAGAATTGCTCGACCAGTTCAAGGAGCTCACCCTCCTCGAGCTCAGCGAGTTCGTGAAGGCATTCGAGGAGACCTTCGAGGTCACCGCAGCTGCTCCCGTCGCCGTTGCTGCTGCAGGCGGCGGCGCTGCCCCCGCCGAGGCTGCTGAAGAGCAGGACGAGTTCGACGTCGTCCTCGAGTCGGCCGGCGACAAGAAGATCCAGGTCATCAAGGTCGTCCGTGAGGTCGTTTCCGGCCTCGGCCTGAAGGAAGCCAAGGACCTCGTCGAGAGCGCTCCGAAGGCAATCCTGGAGAAGGTCGCCAAGGACGCAGCCGAGGCTGCCAAGGAGAAGCTGGAAGCTGCCGGCGCAAAGATCTCCGTCAAGTAAGACCGCTTCACTGCAGTCGTACTTCGCGCTCTGAACTCATGAGCGCAGAAGGGGCCGTTCCCACCTCGGTGGGAGCGGCCCTTTCTCTGCGTTCAGGGCGCTGCTCAGGTCTGTATTACCGGTGCGGTATCGGGTGCGTCATTGTGATCGATCACTGACTCTGCCGGATTGCGTGACACTCGGATCCAACCCCTGTTTACTCGAGCTCGCCGAAGTCTGAAGCACGTCGAATGGTTTCGGTTGGGTTCACTTTTGTGGTGTCTCACATCAGCGTGCGACTGGTACTTGTCACAGTTCTGGCGAGTCGCCGACCGTGTCGCGTGAGATGAGCCACACTGATGCAAGCTCTACAGCCTGACTCGGGGAAGTTCTTACTGGGCGGTAAGCTCCTGTGTCGGTGCGGACACCTGCATGGGATACAGTGACGCAACCCACATCCGGGTCGATGTGTATGAATTGTGGAGGTCAGCGTGGGAGTCGAGGTTTCGGTCGAAGGATTGACCAAGTCTTTCGGTGTACAGAAGATTTGGCAGGACGTGACGTTGACCCTGCCGAAGGGTGAAGTCAGTGCGCTCCTCGGTCCTTCCGGTACCGGAAAATCGGTTTTTCTGAAGTCTCTGATCGGTCTGCTGCGTCCCGAAGAGGGCAAGATCTTCATCGACGGAACCGACATCCTGCAGTGCTCCTCGCGTGAGCTCTACGAGATCAGGAAGCTGTTCGGCGTCCTGTTCCAGGACGGTGCGTTGTTCGGCTCGATGAACCTCTACGACAACGTTGCGTTCCCGCTTCGTGAGCACACGAAGAAGTCCGAGTCCGACATCCGCAAGATCGTCATGGAGAAGCTCGAACTGACGGGTCTGCTCGGTGCGGAAGACAAGCTGCCCGGCGAAATCTCCGGCGGTATGCGCAAGCGCGCCGGTCTCGCCCGCGCTCTCGTGCTCGATCCGGAGATCATTCTGGTCGACGAGCCGGACTCCGGTCTCGATCCCGTTCGTACGACGTACATCTCGCAGACGCTGATCGACATCAACGCCAACATCGATGCCACGATCCTGATCGTCTCGCACAACATCAACCTCGCCCGTACGGTGCCGGACAACATCGGCATGCTCTTCCGCCGCCAGCTGGTCATGTTCGGCCCACGCGAGGTGCTCCTCACCAGCGACGAGCCGGTCGTCAAGCAGTTCCTCAACGGAACGATGATCGGCCCGATCGGTATGTCGGAGGAGAAGGACGAGGCGCAGATGGCGCACGAGCAAGCCCTCGTCGATGCCGGGCACCACGCCGGTGGCGTCGACGACGTGGAAGGCATCGTGCCGCAGATGAAGGCGACCCCGGGTACACCGGTGCGCCAAGCTGTCGGCCGCAGGCAGGAGCGGGTGCGTCAGATCATGCACACGCTGCCGCACAATGCGCAGGTCGCCATCCAGGAGAGCCTCGATACCACCGACCCCGGTCAGCAGTACCCCGCGTACGCCGGCCAACAGGGTTACGACCAGCAGGGCTACGACCAGCAGGGTTACGACCAGCAGGGTTACAGCCAGCAGGGTTACGACCAGCAGGGTTACGACCAGGGCTATCGCGGGCAAGATCATGATCAACAGGGCTACCAAGCTCCTACGCAAGGTCGGGGTCAATAGCAGACATGGCGGGATCGAAGAAGTCCGGATTCGCTCCGGCAAATGCCGCTCTGACACAGGCCGGCAATATCGTCGAACTGCTCGTAGAGGTCGTTCGGAACACATTTCGTAGGCCGTTCCAGTTCCGCGAGTTCATCGAGCAGGCCTGGTTCATCGCCAGCGTGACGATCTTGCCGACCGCACTCGTCGCCATTCCTTTCGGCGCGGTGGTCTCGCTGCAGACCGGATCGCTCATCAAGCAGCTCGGTGCCGAGTCGTTCACCGGCGCGGCCAGCGTGCTCGCCGTCATTCAGCAGGGTTCGCCCCTGGTGACGGCGCTGCTGGTGGCCGGTGCCGCGGGCTCGGCCGTCACCGCCGACCTGGGTTCGCGGACCATCCGCGAAGAGATCGACGCGATGCGTGTGCTGGGAATCGATCCGGTCCACCGCTTGATCGTTCCGCGAGTGCTGGCCATGATCCTGGTGGCTCTGTTGCTCAACGGGCTCGTCTCGGTCGTCGGCATCGTCGGCGGTTACTTCTTCAACGTGATCCTGCAGGGTGGTACTCCCGGCGCGTACCTGGCGTCGTTCTCGGCGCTGGCTCAGCTGCCGGATCTGTATGTCGCAGAGGCGAAAGCGGCGATCTTCGGACTCATCGCGGGCATCATCGCCTCGTACAAGGGTCTCAACCCGAATCCCGGACCCAAGGGTGTCGGCGAGGCAGTGAACCAGACCGTGGTCATCACGTTCCTGCTGCTCTTCTTCGCCAACCTCATTCTGACCCTGGTGTACCTCCAGGTCGTTCCAGCGAAGGGAGCGTAACCGCGATGACTATCGCAAGAGGTCGCGGTGACCGCACGCTGATGCGCGTCAAGCGCGTCGGCAATGCTCCACTCAACGTGCTCGATCGCGCAGGCGAGCAGATGTCGTTCTATCTGCGGGCAATCGGGTGGATTCCCAGGACCGCAGTGCATTACAAGAAGGAGGTGCTCCGCCTACTGGCGGAGGTCACCTTCGGCAGCGGCGCGCTGGCCGTCATCGGTGGCACCATCGGCGTCATCGTGATGATGTCGGGCTTCACCGGCATCGTCGTCGGTCTGCAGGGTTACGCAGCACTCGAGCAGCTTGGTAGCTCCGTGCTCACAGGCTTCCTCTCGGCCTACGTCAACACCCGTGAGATCGCACCGATCGTCGCGGGGCTGGCGCTCTCGGCAACCGTGGGCTGTGGCTTCACCGCTCAGCTCGGTGCAATGCGGATCTCCGAGGAGATCGACGCGCTCGAGGTCATGGCCGTGCCGAGCGTTCCGTTCCTCGTCACCACTCGCATGATCGCCGGCTTCGTGGCGGTCATCCCGCTGTACATCGTCGGTCTGCTTGCCTCGTACGTCGCGTCCAGGGGGATCAGCACGATCTTCAACGGGCAGTCGTCCGGGTCCTACGACCACTACTTCAATCTGTTCCTGCCCCCGGAAGACGTGCTGTATTCCTTCCTCAAGGTGCTCATCTTCGCCTTCGTGCTCATCATGATCCACTGCTACTACGGCTATCACGCCTCCGGCGGACCGGCAGGCGTCGGCGTCGCGGTGGGTCGCGCAGTGCGTACGGCAATCGTCACCATCGCCGTCTTGGACTTCTTCTTGAGCCTCGCCATCTGGGGCACGACCACCACAGTAAGGGTTGCCGGATGATCGACTCGCCGTCGCGACTGCAGCGAGTACTGCTCGGACTTGCATTCTTTCTGGTGCTCATCCTGTTTCTCGGATGGAGCATCACGTCCTACAACAAGACCTTCAAGGACGTCGTCGACGTCAGCCTCGAAACCGACTCCGTCGGAAACGCTCTGCCGATGAACGCGGACGTCAAGGTGCGCGGAATGATCGTGGGCGAGGTGCGATCGGCGTCGAGCGTCGACGGTGTCGTCACGTCGCAGTTGGCCATCGATCCGGACAAGGCACCGCTGATCCCGTCGAACGCGACGGCTCGGCTGCTTCCGAAGACTCTGTTCGGAGAGCGCTACGTCTCGCTGATCGTGCCCGAGAACGATTCGGCGTCACCGATCACCGACGGCACGGTTCTGCGTCAGGACACCAGCGGAAACGCGATCGAGGTCGGGCAGTTGCTCGACGGCTTGCTTCCTCTGCTGCAGGCGATCCCGCCGCAGGATCTGGCCAACACCCTCGGGTCGCTGGCACAGGGTCTCAGCGGGCGCGGCGAGCAACTGGGGCAGACCATCGACAACCTGACGAACATCGTGTCGGGTCTGAACACGGAGTTGCCGAACATCCAGCAGACCCTCGTCGGCCTCGCGGACTTCTCCCAAACCTACGCGGATGCGGCACCGGAGTTGATCTCGGCTCTGGACAATCTGCGTACGACGGGTAACACCGTCGTCGAACGCCAGTCCGGTCTCGAGACGCTGTACGGTTCGCTCACGTCGGCGTCCAACGTCACCGCGGACTTCCTGCAGGCGAACTCCGAGAACCTGATCAGCTTGGCGAGCAACTCCCGTGAGGCGCTCGAACTTCTTGCCGAGTTCTCCCCGACGTTCGGCTGCACGTTCAGCCAGTTCGCCGAAGGTGCCAGGCGCGGCGCGATCGTGCTCGGCGAGGGAGACCCCTACCCCGGCATCAACGTGTCGGCATCGTTCGTCAACCCGAAGGGCCGGTACTTGCCGAATCAGGACGAGCCGCGCTTGTTCGACGATCGCGGAGCTACGTGCTTCGAGCCTGCGGCACCGGGCGAGTTCTTCCCGCAGTACCCGGGAGGCTCGGTCAACGACGGCTCGTACCAGGTGCCTACCCGTAACCCGGGCCCGCAGGTGATTCCCGGACAGGGACCACCCAAGTCGGCTCAGAGTTCCATCGTTCCGGCGATGTCGGACGCTGCGCAGCCGGCGAGCTACGAGGGCTCGGACTTCGAACGTGACACTCTCGCCGTGATCTACGGACAGGCGAGTGGTGTTGCCCCGGACAGCATTCCGTCGTGGGCAGCCGCTATCGGCGCTCCGGCACTGAGAGGAGCGGAGGTGAGCGTGAAATGAGAGGCCTTCTCGCGCCGATCATCAAGTTGGTCGTGTTCGCTGTGGTCACGATCATTGCCACGGCCACCCTTGCCTTCACCATCGCCAATTCGAGCGGCGGCGGCGGTACGTCGTTCTCGGCCATGTTCACCGACGTCACGTCACTCAACGAGGGTGACGAGATTCGGATCGCAGGCGTTCGCGTCGGCCAGGTGGACAAGATCGAGATCGCCAACGAGCGCGAAGCCAAGGTGGACTTCACTCTCAGCAGCCGCGACTGGCTGCCGGCGAGCTCGACGGCGACCATCCGATTCCGCAACCTCGTGGGCCAGCGCTACATCGCTATCGAGCAGGGCTCGGGAGACCAGGGTCAGAAGATCAACGGGGGTGCGACCATCCCGTTGGAGCGGACCAAGCCTGCGGTGAACCTGACCACGCTGTTCGACGGCTTCCGGCCTCTGTTCACCACCCTGAGCGCCGACGACGTCAACAAGCTGTCGTACCAGATCATCCAGGTGTTCCAGGGGGAGTCGGGCACCATCAACGAACTGGTGACCAACACTGCGAGCTTGACGAACACAGTCGCAGACAAGGATCAGGTCATCGGCCAGGTCATCACCAACCTCAACAACGTGTTGGCGACCGTCAATCAGAACGACGGACAGCTCGACAGCCTCATCGTCAACACCCAGCAGCTGGTCTCCGGACTGTCGGCCGATCGCGGTGTGGTGGGCTCGGCCGTGACCTCCTTGGCCGGTCTGACCAACGCCACTGCCGATCTGCTGGAGCCGACGAGGCCGTCGATCCAGGGATCGGTCACGGCACTGAACACACTGTCGGAAACCGTCAATCGACGCAGTGACGACGTGGACAAGGTCCTCGGGATTCTGCCGAACAAGCTGGACAAGCTCATCCGCACGGCCCAGCAGGGATCTTGGTTCACGTTCTACCTCTGCGGCATCGACATCGTTGCCGGACCGGGGAGTTCGCCCAACCTGAACCTGCCGACCGGGCTTCCGACCGTAAACCAGCCGCTGTACACGAACTCGGCAGAGCGCTGCAAAGCTGGGGGGATCAAGCAATGACATCTCGTCGTAGTCCGGCAACCATCGGTGCGCTGGGAATCGCCATCATCCTGCTCGCCACGATGTCGGTGTTCTTTCTCGACCGACTTCCGATCATCGGTGCGGGTTCGGTGTACACCGCCGAATTCAGTGAAGCAGCAGGTCTCAAGCCGTCCAACGAGGTCCGTATCGCGGGCGTCAAGGTCGGCAAGGTGACCGATGTGCGCCTCGACGGCGACCGGGTACTGGTGGACTTCACCGTGCAGGACGCGTGGGTCGGAAACGAGTCGCGGGCAGCCATCGCCATCAAGACGTTGCTCGGCCAGAAGTATCTTGCCCTCGACCCCAGTGGCACGGACACCTTGAGTCCCAAGGACCCGATTCCGCTCGATCGCACCACATCTCCGTACGACGTCATCGATGCGTTCTCGGCAGCGGCCTCGACCATCAACGACATCGACACCGACCAGCTCGCCAACAGCATGCGGACGCTGTCCGAGGCGTTCTCGGAGACCCCGGCGAACATCCGTGCCTCCCTGGACGGCGTGACTCGGTTGTCTCAGACGGTCGCAAGTCGCGACGAGGAACTGAAGAAGTTGTTCGCAGCGACCGGCGAGACCTCGAAGGTGCTGGCCGACCGCAACGAGCAGTTCAACAAGCTGATCACCGACGCCGGCCCATTGCTCGAAGAGCTCAACAACCGGCAGCAGGCGATCTCGCAGCTGCTCACCGGCACGCAGCGAGTGTCTCAGGAGCTGACCGGTCTGGTCCGCGACAACGAGGCCACCATCAATCCGATGCTCCAGCAGCTCAACGGCGTCATCGAGATTCTGCAGCGGAACAACGACAATCTCGACCGCGCGCTCAAGCTGTACGAGCCGTTCATCCGCCTCTACACCAACGTGACCGGTAACGGCCGGTGGCTCGATATCGTCCTGGCCAACCTCACACCACCCGGAGTTCCGTTGATACCTGGTTACCGCGAGCCCTCGGTCGACAAGTTGGCGGGGAACTGATGACAGAAACTCAGGCAGCTCCGCGCAACAAGAACAAGCTCGCGATCATCGCCGTCGTCGTTGTGGTGGCACTGGTCGTAGCCGTCGCCGGTTGGTGGCTGTTCACCAGAGCAGGAACGACCAAGATCACCGCCTACTTCGACAAGTCGGTCGGCATCTACTCCGGCTCGGAGGTCCGTGTACTGGGCGTCAAGGTGGGCACCGTCGATTCCGTCACCCCTCTGGGCGACGACGTCGAGGTCGTACTCCGAGTCGACCGGGGCATCGACATACCTGCCGATGCCAAGGCCGTTCAGGTCACTCCCTCACTCGTTGCCGATCGCTACGTCCAGCTCGCACCCGCCTACACCGGCGGCGACACCATGGCCAGCGGAACGACGATCGGTCGCGATCGCACGGCGACACCCGTCGAGGTCGACGAGCTCTACAAGTCGATCAACGATCTGTCCACTGCCCTCGGACCCGACGGTGCCAACAAGGACGGCGCGCTCACGGACTTCGTGAACACCGGCGCGGCAAACCTCGACGGCAACGGTGAAGCGTTGGGCAACAGCATCACTCAGCTGTCGGCGGCCGGTCGCACCTTGAGCGATTCACGGACCGACGTGTTCGACACGATCAAGAATTTGCAGACCTTCGTCAGCGCTCTGTCGGTGAACGATCAGCAGGTGCGCAACTTCAACACCCAGCTGGCCGACCTGACCGGCTTCCTGTCGGGGCAGCGTGAGGATCTCGGTGCTGCACTGCAGCAACTGTCGGTTTCGCTCGGCGACGTCGCGACGTTCGTCGCGGACAACCGCACCGAACTGACCGATGCGGCCAACGGTCTCGTTCAGCCCACGCAGACTTTGGCCGACAACCGTGAGCAGCTCGTGCAGACCTTGACGCTGCTGCCACTGGCGATCAGCAACCTGGTCAATGCGTACGACGCCGAGTCGGGCACGCTCGCCTCGCGTGCCAATCTGCAGAACGAGACCCAGGATCCCCTCGGTACCGTCTGCCGCTTGATCGACCTCGGCAAGTTGGTGCCCGGCGATCCTCGCTTCGAGGCCCTCGGTGCGCAGATTCAGCCGATCATCGATCAGTGCGCGAACATCACCACCATGATCCAGGCACCTCTCGCCGACCAGAACCGGATCGTGCTGCCGTTCGGTGTTCTCACCAACGACATCCAGCAGAACCAGTCCGTGCCGGGCACGGTCCCCGGTGTCGTCTCGCCCAAGCTCGGAACCAGCTCGATGCCGGGTCTGGAGCAGTCGTACATCGGAGGTGGGGGACAGTGAGTACCTCTGTGAATCGGAATCGAGCTCGCGTGAAGCGTTCGTTGTCCCTCGGAGCCGGGCTGTGCGTGGTGGCGATTTCCGTCGGTGCATGTTCGTCGGCGGGCATCTACGCCATCCCGCTGCCGGGTGGTGCCGATGTCGGGGACAACCCGTTCAATCTGACGGTGCAGTTCGACGATGTTCTCGACCTCGTCCCGCAGTCGACCGTCAAGGTCGACGGTGTGGCGGTCGGTCGTGTCGACTCGATCACCGTTCCCAACGAGGGTTGGACGGCCGATGTCAACATCATCTTGAATTCCGACGTGGACCTTCCGGCCAACGCGACGGCGTCGGTGCAGCAGACCAACCTGCTGGGCGAGAAGTTCGTGCAGCTCTCCGCACCTCCGGGTGACGAGGAAGCGGCACGATTGCAGGACGGCGCGACCATCCCGCTCGATCGGACCCGCCACGCGACCGACATCGAACAGGTTCTCGGTGCACTGTCTCTGCTGCTCAACGGCGGCGGCGTCGGGCAGCTCTCGCCGATCGTCAAGGAACTGAGCACGGCGTTCGACGGCCGTGAAGGCAAGACCAAAGAGCTTCTGCAGCAAGCGAACACGCTGATCGACGGCCTGAACCAGCAGCGTGACGACATCACCCGCGCCATCGACGGTCTCGACACGCTCAGTGGGCGCGTCAACTCTCAGACCGACAAGATCGACGGAGTGCTCAAGGATCTGCCGATCGCCACCGAGGTGCTCGAGCAGCAGCGTCCGCAGCTCACCGAGATGCTCGGTGCACTCGATCGTCTCGGCTCCGTGGGCACCGACGTGATCAATCGATCCAAGGACGATCTGATTGCCGACCTTCGGGCACTGCGTCCCACGCTGCAGGCGCTCGCAGATTCGGCGGACGATGTGGTGAGCTCGCTGTCGGTGATTCCTACGCTGCCGTTCGCCGACGGCACCGAGAAGATCATCGAGGGCAACTCCGCGAACCTGTTCCTGTCGCTGGATCTGTCGATCGGAACTGCGCTTCGCAACTTCGGTGTGGGCGAGGGAGATCCGGTCTACGTCCAGCCGAAGTACGGCAAGACGCTCCCCGTCGTAGACCCGTCCAACCCGTACTACAACGGAAACGGCCCGCGTCCGGGCTGGCCGACGATTTCGTTGCTGCCTCTGCCGCCGATCATTCCGTCACCGATCCCCGGCCCGGGTGCACCGAGCGGTCAAGCCGAGGCAGAGCCCGCACCGTTGACACCGTTGGCACCGTTGAATGATCTGCTCGAACAGTTCGGAGTTGGCCAGTGAGATCGAAGCTCGTTCGGTACCAGTTGGTGGTGTTCGTCGTGATCGCCGTGCTCGGGCTGATCTACGTGGGCGGAAAATACGTACGTCTGGACAACATGCTCGGGTTCGGTCAGTACAAGGTGGCCCTGAACCTCGCCGATTCCGGTGGAATCTTCTCCAACGCCGAGGTCACGTACCGAGGAGTGCCGGTGGGCACCGTCGGCGGCCTGCAGTTGACGCAGGACGGGGTCCAGGTGGAGCTGAAGCTGGACAACGGCGGACCGGACATCCCGGCGGACACGAAGGCCGTCGTGGCGAACCGATCTGCAATCGGCGAGCAGTACGTCGATCTGCAGCCGCAGACCGACCAGGGACCGTTCCTGGTCGACGGCTCCGAGATCGCCGCGGCGAACACCGCGACTCCCGTTCCGGTGCAGGACGTGCTCGCCAACACCAACACGTTGGTCCGATCGGTGCCGCTGGAGAACTTGACGAAGGTGGTCAACGAACTCGGTGTCGCGTTCGACGGCAAGGGTAACGACCTGCAGTCGCTCGTCGACTCGCTCGGCAACATCTCCGAAGCGGGCAACGAGGCGCTGCCTCAGACGTTGGCATTGGTGCGTGACGCCGTTCCGGTGTTGGACACACAGTCCGAGCAGTCGGACCTGATTCGCGAATTCAGTACGAGCCTGGATCAGGTGACGGCTCAGCTTAAGTCCAGCGATCCCGATATCCGTCGACTTATCGATACCGGTACCGCCGCGGGCGATCAGCTCGGTGGTCTGATCACCGAAGCCGGTCCGGCCTTGACGACCGACATCAACAATCTCTCTTTGGTCGCAGCACAGGCCGAGCCGCGGTATCTCGCTCTGCGGCCGTTCCTGACGTTCCTCCCCGCCTTGGGAGCCGGCATCTCCACCATCGTCCCGGACGACGGCACGATCCATCAGGGTCTGTTGCTCGAGGTGAACAACCCGCCGCCGTGCACGGTGGGCTACGAGGGCAGCCAGGCGATCCTCGACGAGGAGAAGCGCAAGAACCCGAATTTCGATCCGACCCGGGAGAACTACCCGCTGAACCTCGATGCGAACTGTGCGACCCCGCAGGGCAGCGTGACGGGTGTTCGTAGCGCGAACCGAATCGTCTTCGCAGATCCGGACGTGCCGCAGCCGTGGGACCTCAACCCCAAGGTCGATCCTGAGAAGCTCAACCTCAACCCCATCGCCACCCAGTTGGCACCGCTCATCGGCGTCACGCCGAAGTAGCGGAATCGGTAGAACTGCTGCTCAGCACTGTCGTCGGGCCGAGAGCGGTTCGGCCGGATATTACCGAGTAGTAGGGTGAAAATCGTGAACTCGAGCACCGAAGCCCTGGAGTCCTCAGCGACTCCAGGGCAGAACAAGACAGCGAAAATTCTGCTGGCCGTCGTGACGGTGATCGCCGTGGCTGCACTCGCAGCAGCAGTGTTCTTCGGTTACGGCTGGGGCACGGCACTGTTCAGCCAGAAGCCCACTGCGGACACTCGCGACGCTGCGCTCACCGGTGCCCAGCAGGCTGCCGTCAACCTGAACACGGTCGACGCGGCCAACATCGATCAGTCGTTCGACAACATGAAGTCGTCCATCACCGGTGACCTGATGCTCAACGACCTCGAGCAGACGCGGTCGGGCATCACCGATCAGGTGCGCCAGTCCGGAGGCAAGAGTGACGCCGAAGTTCTGCACGCCGCGGTGACAGAGCTCAGTACCGACGAGAACACCGCCACCGCTCTCGTCGTGATCAAGACGACCACGACGTGGCCGGACCGCACCGAGCAGAGCAAGCTCACCATGCGACTGGCCATGGAAGAGGTGGACGGGGTGTGGAAGACCAACAAGGTCGATCCCATCGGCGTGCGGATCTCGCTGGACAACCCCAACGCCAATCCCGTCATCCCGACCGATCCGGGTGCCACCACCGACCCGAATGCGGCCGATCCGAATGCGGCGACCCCCAGTACGGAAGCGACGCCGGCACCACAGCCGGATTCCGGTGGCAACTGACGTTGCCCGGCAGTGTCGTGTCCGTCTGTAGAGCAGTGAGTTTCGAAGGAGTTCTGTAGTGCCTCCCCAGCGTCGCAAGATCGTTCCACCCACCACCACCAGCAAGGTGCGCCGCAAGGTGGCCGGTGCCGGCAAGCCCACAGCGTCCGACGCCGGTGCGAGCACCGCCGAGAGCACGGAAGCGACCGACACCAGCGCGATCACAACGCCGGCACCGAGCGTCCCTGCAGCAGACAAGCCTGCAGCAGACAAGCCGGTGAGCGAGAAGCCGGTGGCCGACAAGACAGCAGCCGCATCGAAGCCTTCTCTCGCGAAAGCCGGCACCGACAAGACCGGCACCGACAAAGCCGATACCGACAAGGCCGGCACCGAAAAAATTGCCACCGGCACGACCGCGACCCCGGCTGTGGACTCGACAGCCGGCCCAGCGGTCACTACGGGTGGAGCTGCGAGGCCCGGGATCGGTTACAAGCATGTGGCTGTGGTCGCGGTCATTGCCGTGGTGCTCGGGGCTTTCGCCGCGGTGGCGGCGTTCAAGCCGTTCGCCACGATCGACAATGCTGCCTGGGTGGATTCTGCAGCTACTCAGGAAGTCACGTCGGCTGCCACCGACGCGCTTCAGATTCTGTACACGTACAAGGCCGATACGATCGATGCCGATTTCGATGCTGCCCGTGGTGTGCTCAACCAGTCGATGCTCGACGAGTTCAATTCCACCGCGGACACCACCAAATCCGCCGTGGTGCAGACGAAGACGGGAACCGAGGCCATGGTGACCGATATCGGTGTTGCACGTCTCGAGGACGACAAGGCCGAACTGATCGCCAACCTGAACATCAGCGCTACGCAGGACGGTGTGGCGTCGGGTAGTGCCGAGGGTCCGCTGACGGTCAACATGGAAAAGGTCGACGGCACCTGGAAGTTGTCGGCCATCGACGATCAGTAGCACCGCTACTCGGTTTCACCGCTCCTCTCTCCGATTCAGCCCCGTTCGACGCAGAAGCCCTGCTCGGACGGGGCTTTCTCGTGCGGTTTTCGCTCATCTGTCGCATGCTCGCGACGCAGTTACCATCGCGATTGCGTCCTGGCTTGGGACGAGCCCTGGTTGTTCGGGACAACCATTTCGATGCTCGACAGCCAGGGGTGGATCCGATGAAAACGGAGCATGCTGGTCATGACTGATACAACTATCGACTTGTCCGTACTGGAATCGAGGTCCGGTCGTTCGGGCTTCGCTGAGAACGTCAATCCGGAGCTGTACCGATTGTTGTCCGCCCTGAATCTCGATCGCGAGTACGTGCGCGGTGACGGGACCGTCTTGTTCGACGCCGCGGGCCGCCGCTATCTGGATTTCGCAGGGGCCTACGGCGCTCTGCCGTTCGGGCACGGCCCCACGCCGATCTGGCAGGCCATCAACGATGTTCGGTGCAGCGGAGAGGCCATCTTCGTGCAACCGTCGGTGCTGACGGCGGCAGGCGAACTGGCAGATCGGTTGGGGCGCATCGCACCCGAGGGTCTGACGCGAACGACGTTCGTCAACAGTGGGACCGAGGCCACCGAAGCTGCGATCAAGGTCGCGCGAGCGCACACCGGTCGACTGGGAGTGTTGACCACTGCCAACAGCTTCCACGGCAAGACGCTCGGTGCGCTGTCTGCGACTGGAAACATCAAGTATCAGAACGGATTCGGAGCGCCGGTGGCGGGATTCGATCATGTCGCCTTCGGTGATGCAGATGCACTCGACGCGGCCCTGACGGCTGCGCCGGATCGGTATGCGATGTTCCTCGTCGAGCCGATTCAGGGTGAGGGCGGTGTGGTGTGTCCTCCGGACGGCTACCTGCGACGAGTGCGGGAGGTCTGCGATCGGCACGGGGTGCTCCTCGCGTTCGACGAGGTACAGACCGGCCTCGGCCGAACCGGGCGGATGTTCGCGGCAGAACACGAGGGGGTGGTTCCGGACATTCTGACCGTCGCCAAGGCGCTCGGGGGCGGCATCGTGCCGGTGGGCGCGGTGCTGTGCGCTCCCCGGCTGGTGGACGAGAGTTTCGCACTGCGTCACACGTCGACGTTCGCGGGCAACGCGCTGGCGGCTCGAGTGGGGATCGCAGTGATCGACGAGTTGACCAGGGACGACTGCGCAGTGGTGACCAATGCAGCGGTTCTCGGTCGGCAGTTGGCGAAAGATCTGGACGCGTTGGCGAAGAAGTATCCGTCGGTCGTCACCGATGTTCGCGGCCGCGGGTTGCTGCTCGGACTCGAGGTGACGGCCGACGTGAACTTCGTGGGGCGTCAGTCGTTGCTGGGCTCGATTGCCGAGCAGCACAACCTGACTGCGGTGATCTGCTCCTATCTGCTCAATGTCGAGGGGATTCGGGTTGCTCCGACGCTGTTCGGCACCAGGGTGATTCGGATCGAGCCGCCGCTGACGGTGTCGGCGGCGCAGTGCGCGCGTCTGGTGGCTGCAATGGATCGGGCACTGGGCTATGCGGCAATGGGGGACATGGACGGATTGTTCGGCCACCTACTGGGCCGCCCGACCGTCGCAACCCCACCTGCGCTCGCCGCACTACGTCCGGGCCGCATCCCCGATATTGCCGTGCGCCGCAAGGATCGTCGCTTCGCGTTCATCGCGCACCCTTTGGATCTGGGATTCTTCGCCGCCTTCGATCCGGCGCTCGAGGTGTTCGATCACGCCGAACGGCAGGAGCTGCTTCGCCGTTTCGCCGGCTCGACGTCCGAGCTCGACCCCGCTTCGTTCGTCATCGGCAGTGGCCGGGTTGTCGGGGGAGCGGGCGCTACGGCGCACGGTGATCTGATCGGGCTGCCCTACACCTCGGAGCAATTGCTGTATCTGCCGACCGAGCAGGCACTGCGGGTGGTGGGTGGTGCCGTCGAACTTGCGATCTCGCGTGGCGCTACGGTCGTCGGGTTGGGCGGGTATTCCTCGGTGATCACCGGTAACGGGTTGGGTCTGGGTGCAACGTCTCGGCCGATCACCACCGGCAACACGTTCACCGCCGCGGCGAGTCTGCGGGCCGTCCGACGCGTGTGCCGCGAACGCGGGATCGATGTGGCGCATGCCCGGGTGACCATTCTCGGTGCCGGCGGGGCGATCGGGCGGACGATCGGTGCACAGCTGGCCGGCGAGGTCGGCAGTATCGCTCTGGTCGGTCGCCGCGGTGAGAGCACTACCATCGCGCCGAAGTTGTGGGCGGCGGCGCAGGAGATGGTGGCGAGCGCGACGATGGCATCGGGCTCTGGAGATCTGGCCGCTGCCGCGCTCGAGGTGGCGGGCGACCTGGATGATCTGGTCAGGTCGAGGCACATCGAGTTCTTCACCGATCCCGTTGCAGGGGTGCAGGATTCGTTGATCGTGATTGCAGCCACGTCGGCACCGCACGCGCTGATCGATCCGACTGATCTGATGGAGGGTGCGATCGTGTGCGACGTGGCGCAGCCCCCGAACATCGGGCGCGATGTGCGTGGTGAGCGGCCGGACGTGACAGTGTTCGACGGCGGCATCGTCGAGGTGCCGGCGGGTTCGGATTTCGGGTTGACCTACGGGTTGGCTCCCGGCCTGACGTATGCATGCATGGCCGAGACGATGCTGCTCGCGTTGTCGGGTGAAACGAACCTCCGCAGTATCGGAACCACTCTGGACGGCGACAGTGTGGAACGGCTCGGTGTGTTGGCCGACCGTCACGGTTTCGGGCTCGCCGAGGCCACCCGCTGGCGCGAGGGAAGCCGGTAGTCGGTAGTCAGTAATCGGTAGTCGGTAATCAGCGGTCGGCTGGGGCCGGAGTTTCCGGAAGTTCGGGAACTCCGGCCCCGTCCTTCTGGGTGGACGCCGATCGTGTCGGGACGGTTCTCGATCGTTCGGGGACGGGGTGACCCCACCAGTTCGCGTTGCCCATCAACGCGACGAGGGCGGGCACGAGCATCATTCGCACGATGGTGGCGTCGATGACGAGACCGACGATGATTCCGATGCCCACCAGTCGCATCATCGACAGTTCGGACAGCGAGAAGAATGCGGTGACGCTGATGAGCAGGAGTGCCGCGGCCGTCACGATCCGTCCGGTGCGCGCGGCTCCGATGCGTACTGCTTCCCTCGTGGTGGCTCCGTCGTCGTAGGCCTCGACGATGCGGGAGAGCAGGAATATCTCGTAGTCGGTGGAGAGCCCGAACACCACTGCCATGATGAGGATGCTCATGGTGGATTGCAGGGGGCCGGCGGTGACGCCGATCAGCTCGCTGCCGTGGCCGCCGTGGAAGATCCAGGTCAGTACTCCGAACGTGGCTGCCAGGGAGACCGTCGCCATGGCAATTGCCTTGAGGCTGAGCACGATCGAACGGAATGCCAGTGTCGTCATCGTGAACGTGGCGAGCACCATGATCGCCAACATCCACGGAATGATGGAGTAGATGGAGTAGATGGCGTCGATGCCGTCCTCGCTCTGCGCGGTACTGCCGCCCACTCTCAGTGTGGTCCCGGCGGGAGCGGGGATCGATCGAACGGCGTCGAGTGTCGCGAGTGCGGCAGGGGTCCGGTCGGCGGAGGTCATGATGGCATCGACGACGGTCAGATCGTCGATGCTGCCGCGGGGAAACGCCAGCGCGATTCCGTCCGTGCGATCGATGGCGTCAGTAACTTCGGCGACCGCGGCAGGGCTCGGCGGGGCATTGGTGACCGATTGGACGACGACCGTGACGCCGCTGCTCGCGAGCGTGAAATCGGTGAGCAGTGTCTGGGTGGCGGTCCGGGCCGGTGAGTCCGGGGGCAGGCCGGTGTGGTCGAGGTCGCCCAATGCGACGCCGGAGATGGGCGCGCTGAGCACGGCCAGCACGCCGATGATGGCAGCAGCGACGAGCACGGGTCTGTGCATGACGCGGTCTGCCACCGTGCCCCAGAACCTCTGCGCTCGGGCCTCGCCACGGTCGATCGCACCAGCGCGCCAGCTGAGCGAGTCGATGCGAGGGCCGAGGAGGACGAGTGCGGCCGGGAGCGCGGTCAGCGATACGATCGCGGCGATGGCCGCTGCGGCCATGCCGCCGAAGCCGAGCGATCGGATCATTGCCTGCGGGAAGATCAGCATGCCGATGAACCCGCATATCAACAACAGAGCCGAGAATGCCACGGTTCGCCCTGCGGTGGACATCGTGCGCCGTACCGCATCCGCGGTTCCGTGGCCGGCCCGCAGCTCCTCGCGAAACCGGGTGATCACGAACAGGCTGTAGTCGACGGCCATTCCGAGCCCCACCAGCGACGCAATATTGGTCGCGAACACCGACACCTCGGAGACGCTGTTCAAGGCTCGCAGTACGGCCAGGGAGGCCAGCACGGTCAGACCGCCGATCACCAGAGGCGTCACCGCGGCCACGAGTCCGCCGAACACGACCAGGAGCAGGACCAGCAGGATGGGAAAGGTGATGGTTTCGGCGCGCACCAGATCTGCTCGCGCTTGCTCGTTGTACGCGTCGACGACGGCCGAGAACCCACCGAACTGCACGGTCACACCGTCGATCGTCAATTCGTCGCGGAGGTCCTGATACGACTTGACGCGTCGATCCTCGTCGCCGTTCAGAGTCAGCACCGCGAGCGCGGAGTTCCCGTCCGACGATCGCAACCCCGGGGCGACGGCGTCGGGCACCGTCCAATAGGTGACCGGATCACGGGTCAACACTCCCGCGTCGATTCCGGCCAGGTTCGCGGCCACCGCGTCCTCGATCCCGTCCGACCGTCCGACCGTCCGTCGGGGTGTAGATCACCGCGATGTCCGCAATGTCTCGACCGAAGCGGGATTCGACGAGGGCATCGACCCTCGCCGACTCGCTACCGGGGTCGCTGTAGCCACCGAGACTGAGTTCGTCTACGACGCCCAGGCCCCAGGTTCCGGCGATCAGAACGATCCCGACCACGACGGCCAGAACCCAGCGCGCTCGGGCAACGACGACGTCGACGACGGACGAATCCCTGCTCACGCAGGACTGCCGAGGGCGATGTGCCAAGGGCACAGACCGCCCGCCACACCATCTCGGCACCTGCATTCGGCGTCGACCGTTACCACCGTGACCATGTTGTCCCCCCGCGAGACGTGCTGTGAGTGCTCCGTGCATCCGACCGTGGTGAATCCGACCGTGGTGAATCCGATTGTGGCCGGACGTGGTGAATGTGCTTGTGGCGCAAAGGAAGATCTGTCGCACGGCGAGCCCGATGACAGGACGACGCCGCCCCTGGTTGCGACAGGGAAAATACAATCAGAAGCGGCCGTCGATTGCCATGGCGGCGGCAGATTCCCTCGGACCTCTTGACGAAGGAAGACGCAGGGGTCACTCTTGTCGTGAAGGAGCACCCCCGTGGTGACCGATCGCTACCGGTCGTTCTCCACTGTCTTTTCTTGTCGCTGCCGTTCGTCGGGCCGCGGTGAGGTTGGCCGACACGCTGCTGCCGACTCGGCGCGCGAACCGGCCTCGGGTGCTACTTTTGATGCCCCCGTTGCGCTGTGCGCACATTTGGGGTACCTTTGGACGTTGCGCTGGCTGCCTCCTGTCCACTTCTCGATTGCTGTAGCTCGAAAACTCGTTTTCGGGCCTCTGTAATGGGGATTCGGTCTGGTTGCGACCAGCCGAAATTCGCCCCACATATAGCAAACAGATACAGCGGCGGTCGCCATGTCGTGTCAGCTGACAGTTCCTGTCAGTGGACGGAACGGCGCGACCCGCGTGAGGTGCTGGAAGGACGCATCTTGGCAGTCTCTAGCCAGACCAAGGCAGTTGTCGGAACACCGGGAGCCCCGAGGAGGGTTTCGTTCGCGAATATTCGCGAGCCGTTGGAGGTACCCGGTCTCCTCGATGTACAGACGGACTCGTTCGAATGGCTGGTAGGTGCGCAGAGTTGGCGTGACCGTGCCGCCGCCCGCGGAGACAGTGGTGTCTCCGGCGGACTCGAGGACATCCTGACCGAGCTCTCTCCGATCGAGGATTTCTCGGGCTCGATGTCTCTTTCCTTCTCCGACCCACGATTCGACGAGGTCAAGGCCTCGACCGATGAGTGCAAGGACAAGGACATGACGTACGCGGCTCCGCTGTTCGTCACCGCCGAGTTCATCAACAACAACACCGGCGAGATCAAGAGCCAGACGGTCTTCATGGGTGATTTCCCGATGATGACCGACAAGGGCACCTTCATCATCAACGGCACCGAGCGTGTCGTCGTCTCGCAGCTGGTGCGTTCGCCCGGTGTCTACTTCGATCATTCGATCGACAAGACCACCGAGAAGGACCTGCACAGCGTCAAGGTCATCCCCGGTCGCGGTGCATGGCTCGAGTTCGACGTCGACAAGCGCGACACCGTCGGTGTCCGCATCGACCGCAAGCGTCGCCAGCCCGTCACGGTGCTGCTGAAGGCTCTCGGCTGGTCCACCGAGCAGATCACGGAGCGCTTCGGCTTCTCCGAGATCCTCATGGCCACGCTGGAGAAGGACAACACCGCCGGTACCGACGAGGCACTCCTCGACATCTACCGCAAGCTGCGTCCGGGCGAGCCGCCGACCAAGGAGTCGGCGCAGACCCTGCTGGAGAACCTGTTCTTCAAGGACAAGCGCTACGACCTCGCTCGCGTGGGTCGCTACAAGATCAACAAGAAGCTCGGCCTGAACTCGGGTCAGCCGATCGTGGCGTCGACCCTCACCGAGGAAGACATCGTCGCGACCATCGAGTACCTGGTGCGTCTGCACGCAGGTGAGACCTCGATGACCGCACCCGACGGCGTCGAGGTTCCCGTCGAGGTCGACGACATCGACCACTTCGGCAACCGTCGTCTGCGTACCGTCGGCGAGCTCATCCAGAACCAGATCCGCGTGGGCCTGTCCCGCATGGAGCGCGTCGTGCGCGAACGTATGACGACTCAGGACGTCGAGGCGATCACGCCGCAGACCCTGATCAACATCCGTCCCGTCGTCGCTGCGATCAAGGAGTTCTTCGGAACTTCCCAGCTTTCGCAGTTCATGGACCAGAACAACCCGCTGTCGGGTCTGACGCACAAGCGTCGCCTGTCGGCACTGGGACCCGGCGGTCTCTCTCGTGAGCGCGCCGGCCTCGAGGTCCGCGACGTGCACCCCTCGCACTACGGCCGCATGTGCCCCATCGAGACCCCGGAAGGCCCGAACATCGGCCTGATCGGATCGCTCTCGGTGTACGCACGCGTCAACCCGTTCGGGTTCATCGAGACCCCGTACCGCAAGGTCGTCGACGGCAAGGTCACCGACGACGTCGATTACCTGACCGCCGACGAGGAAGATCGCCACACGCTCGCGCAGGCGAACTCACCGGTCGACGATTCGGGTCACTTCATCGAGGAGAAGATTCTCGTCCGTCGTAAGGGTGGAGAGGTCGAGTTCGTCTCGTCCGACGACATCGACTACATGGACGTCTCGCCTCGTCAGATGGTGTCCGTCGCCACCGCGATGATTCCGTTCCTCGAGCACGACGATGCAAACCGTGCCCTGATGGGCGCGAACATGCAGCGTCAGGCGGTCCCGCTGGTCCGCAGCGAGGCTCCGATCGTCGGTACCGGCATGGAGCTGCGTGCAGCTGTCGATGCAGGCGACGTCGTCATCACCGAGAAGACCGGTGTCGTCGAAGAGGTCTCCGCGGACTACGTCACGGTCATGGCCGACGACGGATCGCGCAAGACCTACCGGATGCGCAAGTTCGCGCGTTCCAACCAGGGCACCTGCGCCAACCAGCGTCCGATCGTGGACGAAGGTCAGCGCGTGGAGTCCGGCCAGGTCCTCGCCGACGGCCCCTGCACCGAGAACGGTGAGATGGCGCTCGGCAAGAACCTGCTGCTGGCGATCATGCCGTGGGAGGGCCACAACTACGAGGACGCGATCATCCTGTCGCAGCGCCTCGTGGAAGAGGACGTTCTCACCTCGATCCACATCGAGGAGCACGAGATCGATGCTCGCGACACCAAGCTCGGTGCCGAAGAGATCACTCGCGACATCCCGAACGTCTCCGACGAGGTCCTCGCGGATCTCGACGAGCGCGGCATCATCCGTATCGGTGCCGAGGTTCGTGACGGCGACGTGCTGGTCGGAAAGGTCACGCCGAAGGGCGAGACCGAGCTGACCCCCGAGGAGCGCCTGCTGCGCGCCATCTTCGGTGAGAAGGCTCGCGAAGTTCGCGACACCTCGCTCAAGGTTCCGCACGGCGAGAACGGAAAGGTCATCGGCATCCGCGTCTTCTCGCGCGACGACGACGACGATCTGCCTCCCGGCGTCAACGAGCTGGTCCGCGTCTACGTGGCTCAGAAGCGCAAGATCCAGGACGGCGACAAACTCGCCGGCCGTCACGGCAACAAGGGCGTCATCGGCAAGATCCTCCCGCAGGAGGACATGCCGTTCCTGCCCGACGGCACCCCGATCGACATCATCCTCAACACCCACGGTGTTCCGCGTCGTATGAACATCGGTCAGGTCCTCGAAACCCACCTGGGTTGGATCGGCAAGACCGGTTGGAACGTGCAGATCGCCGCGGACGGCAGCAAGCCCGATTGGGCCGAACGCCTGCCCGAGGAGATGCTGGCGGCTCCGGCCGACAGCAACATCGCCACCCCGGTGTTCGACGGTGCCAAGGAGAATCAGCTCGCCGGCCTGCTGGAGAGCACGATTCCCAACCGCGACGGCGAGCAGATGGTCGGTTCCGACGGAAAGGCCACGTTGTTCGACGGCCGCTCCGGCGAGCCGTTCCCGTACCCGGTGTCGGTGGGCTACATGTACATCATCAAGCTGCACCACTTGGTCGACGACAAGATCCACGCTCGTTCGACCGGGCCGTACTCGATGATCACGCAGCAGCCCCTCGGTGGTAAGGCCCAGTTCGGTGGACAGCGCTTCGGTGAGATGGAGTGCTGGGCCATGCAGGCCTACGGTGCGGCGTACACGCTGCAGGAGCTTCTCACCATCAAGTCGGACGACGTTGTCGGCCGCGTGAAGGTGTACGAGGCGATCGTCAAGGGCGAGAACATTCCCGAGCCCGGTATCCCCGAGTCCTTCAAGGTGCTCCTCAAGGAGCTCCAGTCGCTGTGCCTCAACGTGGAGGTGCTGTCCTCGGACGGCGCAGCCATCACGATGGCCGACGGTGACGACGAGGACCTCGAGCGTGCCGCAGCCAACCTGGGAATCAACCTCTCCCGCAACGAAGCTGCAACGGTCGACGACCTAGCTCAGTAGTTCAGTGGTCTGCCGGATCTGCGCACAGCGGATCCGGCAGGCGTTCTTCTCATTTGCTCTTCCAGCACAACACCCATAACGGGGAAAGGAAGTTACGTGCTCGACGTCAACTTCTTCGATGAACTCCGCATTGGCCTTGCCACTGCAGACGACATCCGTCAGTGGTCCTACGGCGAGGTCAAGAAGCCGGAGACCATCAACTACCGCACGCTCAAGCCCGAGAAGGACGGCCTCTTCTGCGAGAAGATCTTCGGCCCCACTCGGGACTGGGAGTGCTACTGCGGCAAGTACAAGCGCGTCCGCTTCAAGGGCATCATCTGTGAGCGTTGCGGCGTCGAGGTCACTCGCGCCAAGGTGCGTCGTGAGCGCATGGGCCACATCGAACTGGCTGCTCCGGTCACGCACATCTGGTACTTCAAGGGTGTGCCGTCGCGGCTGGGCTACCTGCTCGACCTGGCTCCGAAGGATCTCGAGAAGATCATCTACTTCGCTGCCTACGTCATCACCACGGTCGACGACGAGCTCCGTCACAACGAGCTCTCGACGCTCGAGGCCGAGATGGAGGTCGAGAAGAAGGCCGTCGCAGATCAGCGCGACGCCGATCTCGAGGCTCGTGCGCAGAAGCTCGAAGCCGATATCGCCGAGCTCGAAGCCGAGGGTGCCAAGTCCGACGTGCGTCGCAAGGTCAAGGACGGCGGCGAGCGCGAGATGCGTCAGCTCCGTGACCGCGCGCAGCGTGAGCTCGATCGTCTCGAAGAGATCTGGACCACGTTCACCAAGCTTGCTCCCAAGCAGCTCATCGTGGACGAGCTCATCTACCGCGAGCTCATCGACCGGTACGGCGAGTACTTCACCGGTGCCATGGGTGCCGAGTCCATCCAGAAGCTCATGCAGACCTTCGACATCGACGCCGAGGCGGAGTCTCTTCGCGAGACCATCCGCAGTGGCAAGGGTCAGAAGAAGCTGCGTGCGCTCAAGCGTCTGAAGGTCGTCGCTGCGTTCCAGGCGGGCCGTAACTCGCCGATGGGCATGGTTCTCGACGCCGTCCCGGTCATCCCGCCGGAGCTTCGTCCGATGGTGCAGCTCGACGGTGGACGTTTCGCGACGTCCGACCTCAACGACCTGTACCGCCGCGTCATCAACCGCAACAACCGCCTCAAGCGTCTGATCGATCTCGGTGCTCCCGAGATCATCGTCAACAACGAGAAGCGGATGCTGCAGGAGTCGGTCGACGCCCTGTTCGACAACGGCCGTCGTGGACGTCCGGTCACCGGACCGGGTAACCGTCCGCTGAAGTCGCTCTCCGACTTGCTCAAGGGCAAGCAGGGTCGATTCCGTCAGAACCTCCTCGGCAAGCGCGTCGACTACTCGGGCCGTTCGGTCATCGTCGTCGGCCCGCAGCTCAAGCTGCACCAGTGTGGTCTGCCCAAGCTGATGGCACTCGAGCTGTTCAAGCCGTTCGTGATGAAGCGTCTGGTGGATCTGAACCACGCGCAGAACATCAAGTCGGCCAAGCGCATGGTCGAGCGTCAGCGTCCGCAGGTGTGGGACGTTCTCGAAGAGGTCATCGCCGAGCACCCCGTGCTGCTGAACCGTGCACCCACCCTGCACCGGTTGGGCATCCAGGCGTTCGAGCCGCAGCTCGTCGAGGGCAAGGCAATCCAGCTGCACCCGCTCGTGTGTGAGGCGTTCAACGCCGACTTCGACGGTGACCAGATGGCTGTCCACCTCCCGCTGTCCGCCGAGGCTCAGGCCGAGGCACGCGTGCTGATGCTGTCCTCGAACAACATCCTCTCGCCGGCATCGGGCCGTCCGCTCGCCATGCCGCGTCTGGACATGGTGACGGGTCTGTACCACCTCACGCGTCTGGACGCCGGTGCTGTCGGCGAGCGCGTCGACGCGTCGACCGATCAGGCCGAGTTCGGGGCGTACTCCTCCCCGGCCGAGGCTCAGATGGCCGTCGATCGTGGATCGCTGACCGTGCAGTCGCAGATTCGGGTTCGTCTCACCACGCAGCGCCCGCCGCGTGAGATCGAGAACGAGCTGTTCCCCGAGGGCTGGAACCGCGGCGATGCATGGACCGCGGAGACCACTCTGGGACGCGTGCTCTTCAACGAGCTGCTTCCGGCGGACTACCCGTTCGTCAACGAGCAGATGCCGAAGAAGCGTCAGTCGACCATCATCAACGATCTCGCCGAGCGTTACCCGATGATCGTCGTCGCTCAGACCGTCGACAAGCTCAAGGACGCAGGCTTCTACTGGGCCACGCGTTCGGGTGTCACCATCTCGATCTCCGACGTCCTCGTGCCGCCGGAGAAGCCGCAGATCATGGAGACCTTCGAGGCTCAGGCCGATCAGATCGAGAAGAAATACCAGCGTGGCGCACTCGACAAGGTCGAGCGCAACTCCGCACTGGTCAAGATCTGGCAGGACGCGACCGAGCAGGTCGGTAAGGCCATGGAGGCTCACTTCCCCGACGACAACCCGATCCCGATGATCGTGAAGTCCGGCGCAGCCGGAAACATGACTCAGGTTCGCTCGCTCGCCGGTATGAAGGGCTTGGTGACGAACCCGAAGGGTGAGTTCATCCCGCGTCCGATCAAGTCTTCCTTCAAGGAAGGCCTGACGGTCCTCGAGTACTTCATCAACACGCACGGCGCTCGTAAGGGTCTGGCCGATACGGCGCTTCGTACCGCCGACTCGGGCTACCTGACGCGTCGTCTGGTCGACGTCTCGCAGGACGTCATCGTTCGGGAAACCGACTGTGGCACCGAGCGCGGCATCGTCACGACGATCGCCGAGAAGACCGCCGACGGCAAGATGATCCGCGACGCTCACGTCGAGACCAGCACGTACGCCCGCACGTTGGCGAACGACGCTGTCGACGAGAACGGCACGGTCATCGTCGCTCGCGGACACGATCTCGGTGACCCGGCCATCGACGCGCTGCTCGCTGCGGGCATCACGTCGGTCAAGGTTCGCTCGGTGCTCACCTGCACCACCGGAACCGGCGTCTGCGCCACCTGCTACGGCCGCTCGATGGCCACCGGCAAGCTGGTCGACATCGGTGAGGCCGTCGGTATCGTTGCCGCACAGTCCATCGGTGAGCCCGGTACCCAGCTGACCATGCGTACCTTCCACCAGGGTGGTGTCGCCGGAGATGACATCACCGGTGGTCTGCCTCGCGTGCAGGAGCTGTTCGAGGCACGTGTGCCGAAGGGCAAGGCTCCGATCGCGGACGTGTCGGGACGCATCCAGCTCGAGGACGGCGATCGTTTCTACAAGATCACCATCGTCCCGGACGACGGCGGCGAAGAGGTTGTCTACGACAAGCTCTCCAAGCGTCAGCGTCTGCGCGTCTTCAAGCACGACGACGGCACCGAGCGCCTGTTGGCGGACGGTGACCACGTCGAGGTCGGCCAGCAGCTCATGGAAGGTGCTGCCGATCCGCACGAGGTGCTGCGCGTAATGGGTCCTCGTCAGGTTCAGATCCACTTGGTCAACGAGGTCCAGGAGGTGTACCGGTCGCAGGGTGTGTCGATTCACGACAAGCACATCGAGACGATCGTGCGCCAGATGCTCCGTCGCGTGACGATCATCGACAGCGGCTCCACCGAGTTCCTGCCCGGTTCACTGACCGAGCGCAGCGAGTTCGAGTCGAGCAACCGTCGCGTCGTCTCCGAGGGTGGAGAGCCCGCAGCCGGACGTCCGGTCCTGATGGGTATCACCAAGGCATCGCTGGCCACCGACTCGTGGCTGTCGGCAGCGTCCTTCCAGGAGACCACTCGTGTGCTCACCGACGCGGCGATCAACTGCCGCTCGGACAAGCTCATAGGTCTCAAGGAGAACGTCATCATCGGTAAGCTCATCCCGGCTGGTACCGGCATCAATCGGTACCGGAACATCACGGTGCAGCCAACCGAAGAGGCACGTGCCGCGGCCTACGCGGTGCCGTCGTACGACGATCAGTACTACAGCCCGGACGGCTTCGGCCAGGGAACCGGTGCTGCAGTGCCGCTCGACGACTACGGTTTCTCCAACGAATACCGCTAGAGCGTGACAAGGAAAAGCCCCGCATCGACTTCGGTCGGTGCGGGGCTTTTTCTATTCTCGAACAGGTGCGGTGAGTTTTCCACGTCACTCGGGTCGGTAACGGTATGACTGATCAGACACCCAGCAACCAAACACCCAGCACAATCGTGAACATCGGCGTGGCCATGTTCACCGTCGCAGATCAGGACGCTGCGCTCGATTTCTATTCACGCGTGCTCGGCTTCGAGATTCGCGGCGATCTACGGTTCGGACCCGAAGGCGAGTACCGGTGGTTGGAGGTGGCTCCGCCGGGATCGACGGCGCGGCTCGCCCTGAACCCACCGATGGGCGGTACACCAGGCGGCGGATCCATTGGCGTCGAGACCGCCGATGTCGCGGCTGAGCATGCGCGGCTGAGCGCCCTCGGCGGTGTCGATCTCGACGATTTCATGGAAGAAGTCGACGGCGTGCCGCCGATGTTCTCCTTGCGTGATCCCGACGGCAATTCGGTGTGGGTCGTCAAGGCCTGACGGGCTGACCCACTACTTCTGATCGATGAAGGTGTACAGCTCGGCGATGAGGCCGTCCCTGATGACGGCGAAATCCTGACCGGTGACCACGGCGGGGGCGTCGGGCGGTGACAGTGTCCGGATCAAGCATCGCAGAAAGTACGTGACATGTCACCTAAAGACCCAGAAGGTGGTCCGTGGCTGACGCCATCCCAGGAGTCGGCCTGGCGCGCCTACATGGGGCTGTCGCTGCAGATGACGTTCGAGATGAACCGGCAGCTCACCGAGGATCATGGTCTGTCGCTGGCCGACTACTCGGTGCTCGTTGCGCTGGCGGACAGTCCCGACGGACGACGTCGGGTCACCGAACTGGCCGCAGAGATCGGCTGGGAGCGCAGCAGGGCCTCCCATCATCTCGCGCGGATGTGCGCGCGGGGGCTCACCGATCGCACGGTCTCGACCACCGACAGGCGTGCCACGGATGCGGTCCTGACCGCTGCCGGCAGAGCTGCTCTGGACGAGGCAGCGGCCGGTCACGTCGAACTCGTTCGACGGCTGTTCTTCGACGGTCTACCCGCCGACGAGGTCTCCGCTCTCGCACCGCTTCTCACTCGGCTGCGTGACCACGTGCGGGCCAACGGGACTCTGCCACGGCCGCAGTGACTCATCTTTCCCTCGAGCCGCAGTAACTCGTTCAGCCGTGGTGACATACGGCCTCGAGGTCGATGCCGTTGAGGTCCCGCACGAACGATCCGTCGTAGGTCGCGTGATATTCCGGCTGTAGTCCTGGAGGCCTGACCTCGATCGCTCCTGCCGACAGCGCCGCGGCATGGAATGCATCTACCGTCGCGCGGTCCGCGGCGCTGAACGCGAGATGGGTGTGCGGGCCGATGGTCGATCCCGGTGCGTCGACTATCCAGAAGAAGGGCTTCACCTGCGCCCAACCGAATGCGATCATGGCGAGCTGGTTCGCCTCCGGGGTGTGCGGCACCCGCATGATCTCGGTGATCCCGAGAGGTGCCAACGCGGCACCGTAGAACTCGGCGCTGGCGGCGAGATCGGCGACGCCGATGTTGAGATGGTCGATCTGGGATCCGGTGCGGTCGATGTTGGTCATGCGGATCAGTGTGGCCGACATTGCGGACGACATCGGTCCTAATCCGATGGATCCGTGGTGTTCACTTCGACGTCGAATCGATGACGGTCGCAGTTTGCCCGCGCGCGAGAGTCTCGACCAATGGTGAGACGGGGTAATGAGATTCGGATCGGGCAGGACATGTCCTTGCGGGTGGGGGCCACGCGTCGACAGTTTCTGACGTGGAGTGCGTTGGTGGGGGCGCTGGCGTTCACCCCGCAACTTGCAGGGGCCACCGCACATGCGCAGTCCGTCGTGACTCCCGACTACCCCTTTCGTCTCGGCGTCGCCTCGGGTGATCCATTGCCGGATTCGGTGGTGTTGTGGACGCGGCTCGCCGTCGATCCGTTTGCCCCGCTGGGCGGTATGACTCCCGGCGTCGTGCCGGTGCGGTGGCAGATCGCCGCCGACGAGAACTTTGCACAGTTGAGCCGCGAAGGCATCGAGCTGGCAACGGAAATCGACGGGTGGTCCATCCACGTCGACGTGCGAGGGCTTGAGCCGGGCCGCGAGTACTTCTACCGCTTCCTGGTGGGCCCACACGCCAGCTCGGTCGGACGCACCAAAACTGCACCGGCACTGGGTAAGCCGCTGAGCACGCTCGATTTCGCCTGGGCATCGTGCCAGAAATGGGAGGACGGGTTCTTCGGCGCGTACGGGGACCTGGCGGCCTCGAATCTGGACGTGGTGTTCTTTCTGGGCGACTACATATACGAGTACGCGATCAAGGACGAGGGTGCACGCAAGGGTGAGCCGCGTACCGAGTCGGCGGCCCGAGAAACCATGGCACTCAGCGACTATCGCGACCGATACGCACTGTACAAGGCAGATCCGAACCTGGCGGCGGCACATGCGTCGGCCCCGTTCGTCTCGACGTTCGACGACCACGAGGTGGACAACAACTGGGCCTCACAGATCAGTCAGGACGACGACGATCCACGAGAGTTCCTGCTACGCAGAGCCGATGCCTTCAAGGCATGGTGGGAGAACACTCCGGTCCGCGCGAATCTGAAGCCAGTGGGCCCCGACATGAAGGTCTATCGTCGGTTCTCGTTCGGCGATCTGGTGGACTTCTCCGTGCTCGATACGCGGCAGTATCGCAGCGACCAGGCGCACGGGGACGGCGAGCACGCGCAGGACGCCGAGACTGCCGATCCCGCACGCACCATCACCGGTGCGCCGCAGGAACAATGGATCCTCGACGGGTTCGCATCACCGTCGAGGTGGAACTTCCTGGCGCACCAGACGGTCATCTCCGACCTCGCCCAGGGCCAGGGCAACGACCGCAAGGTCGGCATGGATCCGTGGAGCGGATACGAGGCCTCCCGACATCGGATTCTCGACGGGGCCAGGGACCGGGGCGCGAAGAACGTCGCGTCCATCGTCGGCGATATTCACCGCACGATCGTCTCGGAGTTGCGCCGCGATTACCAAGATCAGGTGTCTCCGGTCCAGGGCGTCGAGATCGCGACGACGTCCATCGCGTCGGGCAAGGACGGTGCCGACATCGACAAGACCGGTGCAGCGATCGCCGACGGTTCGCCGCATGTGAAGTACGGCAACGCTCGTCGCGGTTATCTTCGTAGCAGGCTGACCGATACCGAATGGCGTTCGGAGGTACGGGTTCTCGATCGCGTGTCCACCCAGGGAGCGTCGGTGCGCACCGCAGCGACGGTCACCGTTCCCGAAGGCCGCCCCGAGGTACAGCTGGGCTGACGACGGTCAGTGACGAAGTGCGAACATCGGCATCGCCAAGCCGAGCAGCATGACGGTGAACAGGAACCACGCGGCACCCTGCCAGATGGGCCACGTTCCACCCGCGCGGTACACCCTGTAGCCGCGAGTGAGAGCGCCGATGCCTCCGAGGAAGCACACGGCGGGAACCGCTGCGGCCAGCAGTGGGTTCGTGCGATCGACGAGGAGAAACACTGCGGTCAGTGCCGCAGCCAACGCCACCACGACGGCGCAATACGCTGCCGCTCGGCGGAAGGCAGCGGGGTCCTTCCAGCGCTTTTCCACTTCGCGGTCCGCGATGGTCAGGTCGTCGGGTTCCTTCGATTCGTCGATGGGCATGCTGATCGGCTACCCGTTCGCGACCGGTTCACCCATCCGTCCCGGGTCGCTGGTGGAACCGGTCAGCGCCCGTCGGAGATGATCTGCGCGACGTTGCGTTCGGCCAGTGCGGTGATGGTCAGTGACGGGTTGGCGGCACCGGTGCTGCCCGGAATCAGAGCGCCGTCGACGACGTAGAGCCCGGGGTGGCCCTTGACGCGGCCGTAGCCGTCGGTGGCGTCACCGAGTACTGCGCCGCCGAGTGGATGGGCGGTGAACGTGTCGTCGACGTCGCGGGTGAACGGCTCGGCAGCGACGATGGTGCCGCCGGCCTGGGCCATCCGGTTCTGCACTGCGCGCAACGCTTCGACGGTGTCTCGGCTGCCGCCCTTGGGCCAGTTGAGCGTCAATTTGTTTGCAGCGGAGTCGAATCCGAAGTTTCCGCGCAAGGGGTCGATGGTCATGCCCAATGAGCCCAGGAAGCCCATGTTGACGGGAACGCCCGGGGTGTACCAGTTCTCGACGGTGAGAGGCAGTCCGGAGTCGTCGACGATACGGGATGCACAGGGCGCGGCTTGAGGGCCGGCGGACACCGGTCCGAGCGACCGCGTCATCGAGGCGTCGCCGTTGGTGCCCCAACCGGTGCCGACGAATTCGTTGAGGTTACCCAGCGCCCCGGTGGTGCGGGCGCGCATCAGCAGTTCGGTGGTACCGATGGACCCGGCCCCGAGGACCAGGGTGTCGCACGTGACGGTACGAGTCTCGACGACCCTGCCGAACGGGTCGAGGCGTTCGATGTCGACGCGGTAGCGGCCGCCCGATTCGGCACCGATCGCGGCGACGCGGTGGCTGTGGCACACCGTGGCGTTACCGGTGGCCTCGGCCTGCGGGATGTAGTTCTGCGTCAGATCGTGCTTGGCACCGTTGGAGTTGCCGAATGTGCTCTCGCCGACGGTCGCGGACGGCCGTGACCGGCCGCCGATCTCGTCGCGCACGACGTTCCAGTTCCAGTTGCCGTCGACTGCTTCGGGGGTGAATCCTGCCCGTCGGGCGTGGTCGTCCCACGTGCGCGAGTGCGCGAAGTTCGGGCTGTTGTACACGTCCTCCGGCATCGCCGACGGCCGGAGCATGGAACGCGCCTTGGGGTACCAGGTGGCTGCCATCTCGTCGTAGTTCAGGCGTCCACCGAACGAGAGGTCGAAGAATTTCTTGTTCGGTGCGATGGTGACGCCGGTGTAGACCACGGAACCGCCGCCGACGGCTGCGCCGCGCCAGACCGAGAGGTTCTCGAAGCGGGTGGTGTCGAGGACGCCGCCGAACAGGTCGACCGGTCCCACCGGAAGGCCGGTGATGTTGGTGAACGAGGTCTGCTGCCACAGTCCGCGTCCGTCGGCGGTCATGTCGGCGGTGAAGATTTCGCGCCAGGGATCACGTGGCCAGCGCAGTCCGCGCTCGAGGACGGTCACTGCGGTGCCGGCCTGGGCCAGGCGCAGGGCGGCGGCGCTGGCTCCGAAACCGGAGCCGATGACGATGACGGGCGAGTGCTCCGGTGGGCGGGGCGGGTCCGCGAACAGTTCGGGGACCAGGGATCGGATGCGGTCTGCTCCGATCGGCAGTGCGCCGGCGACGGTGGACCCGGGTAGTCCGGTCGACGTCAGGACCGGTGCCGCGGCGGCTCCGAGCATTCCGGCAGCGGCCAACCGCAGCAGTTGCCTTCGGTTCACGGAAAGTTCCCCCCATTGTGGCTCACGGACAGCGTTGTCGATTGTGTCGTGTTTGCCGCGAGAAAGCGAACAGTTCGGCCGGTCTCGAGGATGCTTCCCAGCGAGGCCTCAGGTTTGCCTGTCAGACTCCCGCTCATGGTTTCGGGTTCGGTGGCTCTGTTGTTGCTCGTCGCGGCGGTGGTCGGCATCGCGGCGCACCTCCTCGACTCGCGAGGACAGGGAATGCTCGTGGCCGCCGCTTTGGCACATGTCCTCATGCTCGCCGGACTGCCCGGCACCGTGCTCGCCGGCATCGCGTTCGGATGGTGGGGCGTGGCGGCGGGGCTGGCGGTGCTGGCGGCCGCAGCGCTCACGCAGTTCCCCTTGCACGTGCGCACCCAGAAGTCTCGCCCCCGTCGGGGCTCTGACACCCCGACTCTGACAGTCCTGCACGCCAACATCTGGCTGGGGCAGGCCGATCAGGATGCACTGGTTGCCCTCGTCGAGAAACACCGTCCCGACGTACTGACTCTCGTCGAGCTGACGCCGGCGGCCGACGCGAGTCTGCGGCCCAGGCTGTCCGAGTGGTTGCCGTACGCCCACGTCAGCGCGGCCGCAGGCGGCAACGGAACCGGCATGTACAGCCGGTTTCCATTCGCCGACGAGCAACGTCACGACGGCTTCGTCACCGAACTGCTCTCGGCGCGAGTGGAGATGCCGGGCCGGCCGTTGGTGTTCGCGGTGCATCCCGTGCCGCCGTGGCCGCGCGAGCCGTCCGAGTGGGTCCGCGAACTGGGACTGCTGCGTCAATTACTGGCCAAGATTCCCGTCGACGACGGTCCTGTGGTGGTGGCGGGTGATATCAACGCGACGCAGGATCATCGGCGTTATCGAGACCTACAGGACGGCCGTTTCGTCGATGCGGCGGTGGCCGCCGGAGCCGGCATGCTCAGGACGTACCCGGCTCACACCTGGTACCCGCCGGTCATTGCCATCGATCACGTTCTGGTGGCAGACATGGCCGTTCACTCGGTCGAGGCCGTCACCGTTCCCGGCTCCGATCACCGCGGAATACTGGCTCGGCTGGCCTTCGTTCAGCGTTAGGACTGCGCGGGCAGCTGCTGCACCGACCATGTGTTGCCGTCGGGGTCGGCGAAGTACACGAACGTGCCCCAGCCCTCGTCCTTGGGCGGATCGATGGTGAGACCGGCCGCGGTGAGGTGCTCGTAGGCGTCCTGGATACTGTCGACGACCATCAGGATTCCGGCTCCCTTGCCCGACTCGGCGTCGGTGATGCCCTCGCCGATCGCGATGGAGCAGGCCGATCCCGGGGGAGTGAGCTGGACGTACCGGATGCCGTCCCAGGGGCGCGCATCGTGGTCGGCGTTGAAACCGATCGAGACGTAGAAGTCCTTGGCACGATCGACGTCGGTGACGGCCAGGGTGACGAGTTCGAGCTTCATGGTGAGGTTCATGACGCAATGATGATCGTCATTGCGGACACGTTCGGTCCGCTATGACACCTCTCCGCTATGACACTTCTCCGCTATGACACTTTGTCGAAAAATGACTCGATTATTTTTCGCCCGTCCTCGGCGACGCGCGCCAGAACCTGCGCGTTCGGTGCCGTTCCTGCAGGCATGTGCGCGTCGAGCATCGGCTGTTCGGCGGGTGTGAGCTCGACGTGGAATTGCAGACCGAGACCGCTGCCGAACCGGAATGCTTGATTTCGGTAGAGATTCGAGCTCGCCAGGAGCACCGCCCCGGCGGGTAGATCGAAGGTATCGGTGTGCCAGTGCACGACCTGGATTCGATCCGGTCCGAAGAGCGCCTCACCGGCCGCTGTCGCGATCACCTCACCCGAGCCCAGCTCGGGAACGGGCCCCCGGTACACCGCACATCCCTGCGAGGCTGCGAGCAACTGTGCACCCAGACATACTCCGAGCACGGGAATGCCGCGTCGCAGGCACTCGGCGATCAGCTCCCGCTCGGCCCGTACATGAGGGTGAGCGACATCGCCCCACGCGTCCATCGGTCCGCCCAACACGACCAACCCCGAGATCGCGTCGGCCGGCGGCAGCGGATCCCCACTTCCCACCGAGGCGACCGTGTACTCGATTCCGCGCTCGGCCATGATCGTCCCGATCAGCGCCGGACCCTCTACATCGACGTGCGTCAACACCCACCAACTCATGACGAGAAATATGCCCGACGCTCCCGCGGTTGTCTCAGCTGTGTTGCTTTCCCTCCTCGACAGATCCCGCACTCGATCCGGAATGGACGACGCCTCGGCGCTGCGCCATACCGTCGAACGGGCAGTGCACGCGGAGAAGATCGGGCTGCATCGGTTCTGGGTAGCCGAGCATCACGGCGTGCCCGGCATCGCGTCGGGAGCTCCGGCCGTACTTGCCGCGGCGGTGGCGTCGAGCACGTCACGGATCCGCGTCGGATCCGGGGGAGTGATGTTGCCCAACCACCAGCCGCTGATCGTGGCCGAGCAATTTCTGATGCTGGAGTCCCTCTTTCCCGGCCGGATCGATCTCGGTGTCGGTCGTTCTCTCGGGTTCACCGAACCGGTGCGCGCAGCGTTGCGACGAGACCGGGACGCCCCCGATACTTTCGAAGCGGACATTGCCGAATTGCGTTCTTATTTCGATGGTTCGGCACCGGTGACGGCGCGTCCTGTCACCGCGCCCCCGCCGATGTTCGTGCTCGCGACCGGTGCGGGTCTCGAGGTCGGGGCCCGTGCCGGGCTTCCCGTTGTCGTCGGTGGTCCGGTGTTGCAAAATGTTGATCCATTGCAGTTGTACCGCAGGGCCTTCCGGCCCTCGTCGACGAATCCCGAACCGTACGTGATCGTGTCGCTCGATGTGACGATCGCTGCCGATGCCGCCGACGCGCGTCGGCTCGCACTGCCCGAAGCGTGGGCGATGGCCAGGTCGCGGCGCGAGGGTGAATTCCCGGCCTTGGAACCGTCGTCGGCCATCGACGAATCCCGGTGGACGCCGCGAACGAGGGAGCGCATCGAGAACTCGCTCGACTCGACGATTCTCGGCACCGCCGAGCAGGTGCGTCCTGCGCTGGAGGAGATAATCGAACGTACCGGCGCGAACGAGATCATGGCGTCCACATCGACGTACGATCGCGCCGAATTGTTCGACGCCGACGCGGCCTTCGCTCAACTGGCCGGTGCCGCGGGTTGAACAGGTGTCGTAGGTTGAATCGGTGCCGTCGCTGCCAGCGCAGCGACCAGGTCGCGTTGAATGTCGGTGGCCGGCACGGTGGCGTCGACCACCGCCGATACCGGTAGTTGCAGTCTTCGGTCGGCTTCGGTTCGAAAGACGAGTCCGGTCTTGGGGGTGCTGTCGGCGGTGCTGGCGTAGAGAATCGTCCAGCACTGTGGGCGGTTGAGCAGTTCGGCGCTGGCGGTGTGATCCGATGCGACCGGTGGCCCGAAGGTGAGCGGGAGGCCGCTGCGTTTCATCTCGCGCTCGATCACCCGGTGCAGCAAAATTTGTTCGCTGCGTTTGGGTAGGAGCAGCGGGTAGTCGGCCAGTTGGCTCAGGCTCGGGTTCGCCTCGTCGGCAAGGGGATGGCCTTCGGCGAGCGCGACCACGAGATCCTCCGTCCACAGTTCGGTCACGTGCAAGCCCGAACGTTCGACGCTGCCGCGAATGAGCGCTACCTGGCAGTCTCCGGATGTCACCGCTTCGATTTGTTCTGCGAATCGTTTCAGTACGAAATCGATCTCGGCGTCCGGATGGCGCTCACGCACCGAGACGATGGCAGCGATGGCGTTGGCTGCGAAGGTCATGTTTCCGGTGAGGCGCAGCTGGTTCCGGCGGCGCGCCGTCAACGCCAGGGCGGATTGTTCGAGCTCCACCATGTGCCGCGCGATCGAGACCAATTGTGCTCCCACAACGGTCAATCGAACGGTACGAGAGGTGCGCTCGAACAGTGGCTCGCCGATCTCGCGCTCGAGCTTGGCGATCTGCAGGCTGATCGCTGACTGCGAGACGTAGCAGCGTTCGGCGGCACGCGAGAAGTTCAGTTCTTCCCCGACCGCGAGAAAGTACTTCAGCTGTCGCAGCTCCATGTGTGCCTCCGATGATGAGTTCTACTCATGGATGCTATTTCAACTTTCGCGTTGATAGACCAGCGAGGTCGGAGTTTCATGGAAGTAGTTCTTTTCTAGGAAACGTTCTTGGGCTCGGAAAGGGAAGTGCAGTGGATACGTACGACGTCGTCATCGTGGGATCGGGATTCGGAGCATTGGCGGCCGCCAAGTCTCTGGGCAAGGCCGGTGTGACGTTCTCGTTGATCTCCAGCACCACCGAGCACCTCTTCCAGCCGCTGCTCTACCAGGCCGCTACGGGAATGCTCTCGACGGGTGAGATCGCCCCGCCGATCCGGCGCATCCTGGCGCAGTACGACTCCGCCGACGTCCGTCTGGGACGCGTCGTCGACGTCGATCCCGAGGCTCACCAGGTCACCTACATCGGTGCCGGGCAGCGTCACACCATCGGCTTCGGCCGGCTCATCGTCGCCACGGGTGCCACGCAGGCCTACTTCGGTCGCGACGAGTTCAAGGACCGCACGTTCGCGCTGAAGACGGTGGACGACGCGATCGCGCTGCGTGAGCAGATCCTGAGCTGCTACGAGACTGCGCACATGACGACCGAGCCGGCCGCCCGCAAGGAGTTGCTGAGCTTCGTCGTCGTCGGGGCGGGTGCAACCGGTGTCGAACTGGCCGGTCAGATCAGGGATCTCGCGCACCGTTACTTCGCAGGATCGTTCCCCGACATCGAACCGGACGACGTCACCGTCACGCTCGTCGACGGTGTCAAGGAGGTGCTGCCGGCGTTCGGCGGCAAGCTCAGCGCGTACGCCCGCACCAAGCTCGAGAAGTCGGGTGTCGACGTCGTCACCGGGGCCATGGTCACCGATATCGCCGACGATGTGGTCACCGTTCAGGACGTCGATACCAAGACCTCACGGACCTATCCGGCCAAGACCGTCATTTGGTCGGCAGGCGTGCAGGCCAGCGACTTGGCCGCCACCGTCGCCGAGCGCACCGGCTGCGAGACCGACCGTGCCGGACGCCTTCTGGTGCACGACGACCTGACCGTCGGCTCGGCGAAGGACGTCTACGCGATCGGCGACGTGACATCGCTGAACAAGCTCCCCGGACAGTCGCCGGTGGCGATGCAGCAGGGCAGGCACGTTGCCAAGATGATCATCGGCAAGGTCGACGCCGGGACGCCGTTCGAGTACACCGACAAGGGCAGCATGTCGATCGTCGGTCGATTCAGCGCTGTGGCACGGCTGTTCGGCAAGGTCGACATGTCGGGGCCCATCGCCTGGCTCATGTGGCTCGCGGTGCACCTGATGTACCTGGTCGGCTTCCGAAACCGCTACGTCGCGGTGGTGTCGTGGATGACCTCGTACATCGGAGACAAGCGGCCGCACTTCCAGTACACCGACAAGTCGGGGTCCATGGTCGAGCTCAGCGCGCAGGATACGGACGACGAGAAGCGAACAGCAGCTTAGGAGGGGAAGCGCCCCAGCTGTAAATGTCGCCCTAGGTGTAAGTGTTTGCCTAGCTGCTCACCACGCCGTTGCGGTAAGCCCAGATCACCACGTGCACACGGGTGTTGACGTCGAGCTTGCGGCAGATGTTGCCGACGTGGGTTTTCACGGTGCTCTGCTCGAGTCCGAGCGATCGGGCGATCTCGTTGTTGCCCAGGCCCTTCGCGAGCAGTTGCACCACCTCCATCTCGCGAAGGCTCAGATCATGTTGTGGTGCAGAGCCTCTCGTCGATCGCTGTGGCGCTCCTCGTCGCGCGAACTCCGCCATCAATCGCGGGGTGAGGCGCGGCGACAGGGCTGCTCCGCCAGTGGCGACCGTGATCACAGCGTCGGCGAGCTCTTCGGGATCGGTGTCCTTGAGCAAGAAACCGGACGCTCCACTGTCCAGCGCAGCGAACACGTACTCGTCGAGATCGAACGTGGTGACGACAATGATGCGCACAGTGTCGAACCGCGCCAGAATCTCCCGAGTTGCGGTCAATCCGTCGCCGTCCGGCATCCTGATGTCCATCAGCACCACGTCCGGTTGCAGCATCGATACCTGTTGCACGGCATGCTTTCCCGAGGTGGCGTGTCCCACTACGTCGATGTCGGGACGGCCGGCCAGGAACAGCTCGAAGCCCTGCCGAACGACGGGTTGATCGTCGGCGATCAGGACGGTGATCATGCAGGGACCTTGTGTGTTCGGGAGATGTTCCCGCCGAGGGGCAGTCGAGCGTGCACCGTCCAGGTGGTGCCGTCGTCAGACAACCCGGCGTCGAGGGTTCCTCCGAACAGAGCCGCCCGCTCCTGCATCCCTGGAATACCGAAACCCTGTCCCGCCGCTCGCCGGTCGGCAGGGGCTGTGGTGATCGTGTTGGAAACGGTGACCTCGATGGCCGTCGAACGGTCGATCACCCGCACGCGCACCTCGCAGCGGGGCGCGTGGCGTCCGGCATTGGACAACGCCTCCTGAACGATGCGATAACACGTCAGTTGCACGGCGCTGTCGGTGGTAGGTCTGTGTTCTGCACCGTCTGTATGTTCTGCGCCGTCTCTGTTCTCGGGGACATCGACCGTCATGGACGAGAACGACATTCGTGATTGCTCGATCAATTCGGGGAGGTCGGCGATCATCGGTTGAGGTGTGTTCTGGTTCGGTGCACTCGGGCGCAGGATACCGACGATCTGTCGCAGACTGTCGAGGGTGCGTTGGCCGTGTCCGATTGCGCCCGTGAGCAGTTCGCGTGCCTGCGCGGGATCGCTCGCGATGAGTGTCTTCGATGCTTTGGCCTGGATGAGCATGCCGGTCAAGTGGTGGGCGGCGACGTCGTGTAATTCGCGAGCCATGGCCTTGCGTTCGTTGTCGAGCGCCGCGTCCAGTTGTTCCCGGTGTTCGCATTCGGCTCGGTCCAGCGCGGCGTCGTTCTCGAGTTCCTGAGCGCGGCTGCGTGCGATGTACTTTCCCAGGGCGATGAGAACCGTGTAGTTGATGATCAGGTTCGCCACCTGTTCGGCCACCACGCCGATCGTGCCACCGGGACCCGCCGCGGCATCGGGGAAAGACAGGCGAGTGTCGACGCTGATGACGATCTCGAGGATCAGACCGAGCCCGAGGGGTGCGAACAGGCGCGGCCCGGTCACCCGAATCGCCAAGGCGGCGATGGCAAACCAGTACAGCGGAGTGAAACCGAGAGTTCGGTCCGGAAGAACCAGAATCAGCGCGACGCTGATGGCCACCACCGTCAGATACGACGCGGTGGGAAACGACCGGCGTACACACGTCGCGGCGGTCATCGCCAGTAGGGCAACGACACTGATCGCAATCAGGCGTGGGCTGTCGACTAGCTCGTCCCTGGTGTCACCGACCATGCTTGTCGAGAGCTGGAACCCGGCGTAGGCCACGGTGGCCAGTAGCATTTCCAGTGGCAGCACCACAGGATTTCGAGGCCGCCACGCCGGGCGAAACTTGCGCAGCAGTTCGTGAGAGCCCAGTAGTCCGTGAGAGCCCAGCAGTCCGGAACCTCCCAGCATCAGAGTCGACTCCGTTCTCCTGCCGTGTCTTTCGAGCCCGAACCGTTGGAACCCGAATTCTTCGAACCCAACACCCACAGTGGTCCGGTGACGAACCAGAAGAAGGTGATGACGCCGAGTGGTTGGATCACGGTCTTCAGTGCTGCGGCCTGCTCCGAGTCTGCCACGGTGTACGCGAGTCCGTAGGTGATCGCCAGGGCGATCGCGGCGGCGCACAGCCACTTCACGAAGCCTCGGATCTCGTTGCGGTAGGCCTGCGGACCGGTCTTGGGCGGCTTGACCGGTGCGGGTCCACCGGCGAAGCGGTGGGCGAACCGGACGTCGAGCCAGGCGACGGTGGAGTGCGCGAACACGACGGTCCAGCCGAGGTAGATGCCGGCGAGTCGGTGAGCGAATTCGACCTCTCCGCCCCGGTGCAGGTCGAGGGCCACCGCGGCGACGAGGACGAGATCGAGGACGGGAAGCAGCGCGAGCACGATCGTGCTCGCACGCCGCATGCGTGCCACGTAGCGCAGGCACAGTCCGCCGATCACGAGCACCCAGAAGCCGACCTCGCAGATCGCGATGGTGAGCAGAATCGGATTGTTCATAGGCCCGATCCCACCGCAGCGAAGGTGCACGCGATACCCCCGCGGATGCGTCGTACCTGGTGGTTCGGTCCAAGGTACGACGCTGCGCTCCACCGAAAGTCGTAGCCGAACGCGCTACTGTGGAAGTACGCAAACGGGACACGCATGGAAATCCAGGGAGTTCGCGATGGCAGGCAAGAAGATCGACAGAGTGCACGCACAGTCCGCACTGGAGACGGTTCGTGAGAACCCCGGGATTGCGTTGATCGCCGCCGCACCCGCATTGGTGGTGCTTGCCGTGGTGTGGTGGCTGCTCGGGTTTCCCGCAGCACTGATCCTGTTGATCGCAGCAGGCGGTGCCGGCTACCTGTACCTCAGGAACCGCTGACTACTGCTCGGCGCGTGGAATACAGAACTCGGTGATCGTGGCCGAGCTCGCCGCCAGTTCGGCCCATGACTTCTCGGTCGTCAGTACCGCGATTGCCGAGGTGGGGAAGCGGTGCCGAACCTCGCGGGCCACGTCGGTATCGTCGTCGACCGCCAATTCGAGTGCTGTCCAGGGGATTCCGGGCTCATGGCCGACGACCATCAGGGTCGATACCGTCACGTCGTCGAAGTACGTGTCGGCCAGCCGGATTTCGTCGATGATCTCGTCGGCGGATCCGCCGTAGATGTCCCGCTCGAAACGAGTCGGGGTGTCACCGAGGCCGGTGGCGGCCAGTGTTTCGCGAGTGCGCAGAGCCGTCGAACACAGGACCGCGTCGACGCGACCGACGTGCTCGGCAATCCAAGCTCCGGCCAGGCCGGCTTCCCGTTCACCACGCGCCGCCAGGGGCCGTTCGTGGTCCGGGACGCCGTCGGGGTAGCCGGATTTGCCGTGCCGCATCAGCACGAGGGTCCTAGTGGTCGCCATGCTGTCCACCGTAAACGGTCAGAGCGACGGGATCGGGGAGAACCTTCACCGGCTCGGGGAAGACGAACTTACGCATCGCCCACCACCGGAATGCGGTCGCCAGCAGGGTGCCGATGATCGAGCCGCTGACGAAGTCCGCGATGTTCTCGGTGAGGAAAGACACGTTCGGGGAACGCAGATCCAGCATATAACTGGACACCCAGAGCGGCAGTTGGTTGATGGCCAGGCCGGTTCCGGCGACGGCGAAGAACAGCGCGGCCTCGTGGTGGCGTCGACGTCCGCCGCGGGCGGTGAACGACCATTCGCGGTTCAGAATGTACGACACGATCGTCGCGATCAGCACGGCCAGAACGTTCGCTGTCACTGGCTTGTCCTGCAGGATCGTCCACTTCAGGCCGAAGAACAGTACGACGGTGACGACGAAGGTGATCGCTCCGACGATAAGGAACTTGAGGGCCTCGGCATGCTTGACGAGGGGCTCGAGCCAGCGCTGGGGAACGTGGTCGGTGAGGCGGTCGGACACATGCATCCCATCGACGTTACCTCGAGTAACGGACTACGCCGACGGCCTCGCGGCCGTGACAAGGGTCTAGAGCCGCGCCGTCAGGTAATCCCGAAGCAGTCGGCGAACCTCGTTCGAGCTGAGTTGTTCGGGATACGTCACCGCGTGGAGAGTGAGCCCGTCGATGTAGGTGTGCAATTCTGCGGCGGCCCGTTCGTCGACTTCGCTCTCGAACGAGAATTGCGGCGAATCCGGCACATCCAGATCGCGAAGGTGGGCCCACGCGAGTCGGCACAGATACCGGCTTCCGAACCAACCTGCAGTCTTGAGGTCGGCCAATCGCTCGTCGAATCGGGCGCGGACGATCGCCTCCAGCCAGACCGACGCTTCGGCGTAGCGATCTTCGTCGAGTGGCAGCATCTCCTCGAGCATGCGCACGGCGCGAGTGAGTCCGTTCCCGTCGGCCGGTTGTGTTTCCAAGCGATGTACGACGCGCTGCGTCATTGCTTCGGCTGCGAAGAGCACCAGTTCTCCTTGGTCGGAGAAGTAGTACCGCAGTGACCCAGGGGAGACGCCTGCCTCGGCCGCCACACTGCGTACCGTCGCTCCGTTCATGCCGGCTCGCTCGATCACGCGCCAGACGGCGGCGACGATCTCCGCGCGACGCGCATCGTGGTCGACGATCTTCGGCATCGGTCTGTTCTAGCACGTGCGCCGTTATTCGGTACAAATGTGCGAAATAGTTGTTATGGTACATCTGTGTTTTTTAACATTGTCGCGCTGGCGCTGGTGGACAGCATCGGTGTCGGCACGCTCGTCGTTCCCCTGTGGATGATGCTGCAGCCGTCGTTTCGCGTTCGATCCGTTCTGCTGTACCTCGGCGTGCTGGGGTTGCTCTACCTCGCCGTCGGTATCGCGGCGCCGGCGGTGACCGGCGGCGTCCACGTGGGTGTACCCGGCAGTGCCGGGGCGCGGTTGGTGGCGGGTGTGGCTCTTCTGCTGGTGGGCCTGGCCTGGGAACGTCGTGCCAGTAAGCAGGGTCTCTATAAGCAACGTCTCGGGAAGCAGCGTCTCGAGAAGCAGGGTCGCCCCGGCCGTTCGTGGCGGGCGGTTGTACCGAAAACCGGTCGTGGGGTGGTGGTGCTGGCGGCCGCCGTCGGTGTTGTCGAGGTGGCGACGATGCTGCCCTACTTCGCCGCGATCGACGCGGTGGTCGCGTCCGATCGGGGATGGGCATTCTCGGTGTTCGTTCTCGCGGTCTACGTATGTGTCACCCTGGCACCGGCTCTTGTTCTCCTGGTCGCCAGATTCGCTGTGTCACACCGTGTTCTGCCGGTCCTACCGCGTCTGATTCGCCGCGTCGAAGGCTGGAGCCAGGAGGCGTTGGGAACGGTACTGATCGTCGTGGGTGCCTTGCTGGCCGCAGATGCGGCGATCGACATGAACCTGGTGTGACGTCGGCCCAGGCCGACTCGAGGAAAGGATGCACATGAGGGCAGGAATACTTCGATCGACCGATGCGCGGAGCATCGTTTGGGTTGCGGCCGGCGCAGTGCTGGCGTTGTTCTTCTGGGATCTGCAGGTGTTCTGGTTTCAGGGCGGCCCACTCGGCTGTGTCCTGATGGTTCTCGCTGTGGTGGACGTGTGGGACTCGCGGCGTGCCACCGAGAGGCGCGGAATCGTCGGGGAAATTCGCGACGACCTTTTCGGCAGTGAGAATTCGGCCGACAGGCCGGACGACACGCGTCGGCAGTGATCCACGTCGCCGGGACGGTGCTGAATTTTCGGTTCCCGCGTGATAAACAAGTCTCGGGGGTCGACGGCTTTCTTCAGCAGGCGATGCGGCGATGGGTGGTGACCTGGTGGCGAGCAGTATCGATGCGGGCTTCGAGGCTCCCTCGCGTCGCCGTGTTCTGACGGCGCGTGGTCTGACCGCGACAGGCACCGCAGTGATGGTTCTGTGCTTGGCGGCAGGTTGGGTGGTCGTCTACTTCATCGGTCTGATGGGTGCGCTGTGGCGTTTTCGCGAGCCGAATGCGCCTGCGCCCGTGCTCACTCTGTCGGACCAATGGATGGACTTTGCATTCGGCGGAGTCCAAGTGGCGGTGGGGGCCGCGGCGATCGCCGTGGTGTATTTCGTTCGACGTCGCACATTGCCCGCGGTATGGCCGATGCGTCGCGGTACCGCGCTCGAAGCGGCGATCACCTGGTGCGCCGCGATCGGGGCTGCGTCTGCTGTGCTGCTCGTGCTGTCCCGGATGGATGTCCTCCGCTTCAGCTTCTCGGTTCCGGCCTCGGTCGAATCCGATTGGCTGGCAGTGGTTTCCGCGCTCGTCGTCGGTCTGCGCGAGGAGCCGATTCTGGTGGCACTGCCGGTGCTGCTGCTCGTGGGTCGGTTGCCGATCTGGGCCATCATGGCATTGTCGGCGACGATGCGGGGCCTGCTCTATCTGTATTTCGGCGGCGGCGGGTTTCTCTGGGCGGTGTGCTGGGGTGCTGCGGCGATCTGGGTGTTCTATCGCTACCGACGGCTGTGGGTGTTGATCGCTGTGCACGGTCTCGTGATCAATGTTCAGGTGTTCGATCGCGTGATTCCGTCCGACAACGCGGCAACGATCATGCAGTGGGTCAACATCTTGATTCTGTTCACCGCGCTGCTGTGGTGGCTCACGCCGCGGGCGCTGGAGGCGTTTTTGCCGAACACAGTGGCCGTTCGGTACGCCGATTCGACCGTCGAGACAACACCGATGGTGACCGAGGTCGTGCTCAATCCCGAGAAGCTCGATCCGGATAAGTCCGATCCAGATAGACGCAGACGGAACCCACCGGTCAAGCCCTGACCATTCGGGCTTCGAGGCATTCCCAGTCCGGGTCGAATCGGGTGGTGCCGTCCATTTCGAACCCATGCTTGCGGTAAAACGCACTCGCGCGGTCGTTTCCTGCAGCGACCCATAGATATACGGAGCCGACGTGGCGACCGAGTACGTCGACCATGAGCTCGGTTGCGATGCCCGTGCCGTGATGTTCGGGCAGGACGTTCAGTGACCACAACTCGGCTTCGGCAGGCGGGTTTTCATCGCGGGGCGGGCCGGCGGTGGCGAACCCGACGATGCGAGAACCGGTGACGTCCACTGCGCATCGGGTCCGGATCCCACTCGCGGCCGCGTCGTCGAGACCCGCGATGATCTGCGCCCACCGTGCGATGCGGTGCGCAGGCCTCATCGCATCGAGCTTGGCGCTGTTCATCATTCCCGCGTAGGTCGACTTCCAAATGGCCACGTGAGCTGTACCGAGCTGCTTTTCATCACCCGGTTGGACGTCGCGAATCGAGTAGCTGCTCACGTTGTAGTTATACCGATCGAGACGTCGACTGTGCGTGGCAATTGCTTGTCGTACCCCTCTCGTAGTATCGAATGCATGTTCGATACCGGGGGGTGGGGAGCGGCGGAAACGCCGTCCGTCGATGACTGTATTGCGGGGTTCCTCGATGTCATCGCGGTCAGCCGCGTTCAGGAGAATCTTGCGCGGGCAGCTACCCTGCTTGCGTATTGCGACGTACTCGAGATGCGACTCGAGGCAGCCGAGGCCGATGACGGCGATCCGGGTGAGACCGTTCGCGGCGCGTTGTGCGATCTGGCCGTGACGATGACCGGTACGCGTCGCGATGCCTCTGTGGTGCACGACGTCGCCGAGCGTCTTCATCGAATGCCGTTGACGGCCTTGCGCTTCGTAACCGGAAGCTTCGACTGGTCGACGGTGGTCACCATCACCTCGGTGTTGCATCGCGCCGGCGACGAGACCATCTCGAAGATCGAATACGAGGTCTGCGCGGCAGGTGGTCGAATGCGTCCGCAGGCGTTGAGAAATCGCATATGGCGACTGTGGATGAAGGCCGATCCGGACGGCGCTTCGGCGGCCCGCGAGACTGCGAAGTCCGAGGAAGTCGGAGTGCGGATCGAGCGCGCAGGTCCCGGCGGTATTTCGTCGCTCATCGCGAAGATCACGGATTTGGAAGCGGCAGAGGCCGATGCGCTCATCGTCGAGATCGTCGGCACGGTCTGCAAAGACGATCCACGGTCCACGGGGATGCTGCGGGCCGCCGGATTGATGGCGTTGCTGCATGGCGAACATTCGCTGCTGTGCCAGTGTGACCTCGGAGACGAGTGCCCGGTTGCCGGTGCTGCAGATGATCTTCCCCCTCGCCGCGGGCATCTGCTGCAGATCGTGGTGGCGGTGGAGACGCTGCTGGGACTGTCTTCGGATCCCGCTACCTTGCCCGACGGGACACCCATCGATCCGGAGGTGGCGCGCATCGTCGCCGCCGACGCGAAGTGGCAGGCCATGCTGACCGAGTTGGTCGACATGCTGAAGCCCGACCAGGACAGTCCCGTCGATCACGACAAGAACGACACGAGGCAGAACGATGAGAGCTCGAGCGGCGACGGCCCTAGCGACGACGGCCCGGATGGCGACGGCTCGAGCGAGAACGGTTCTGACGACGGCGGCCCGGATCATGACGGCCCTGACGACGGTGGCCCCATAGGTCCTGACGCCGACGGATCAGGCAGTTCTGGCGACGAGGAATCGGGTGGTTCCGAAGACCGGGGCAACGGGCACTCCAGAGGCGGTGACTCCAACGACGGTCGCGGTCCCTCGAGTGCGGATGCGGACTACTGGGCGTGCGCACGCAACAGGGGTGGGTTCGGGAAACCTGACGATCCGCCCGGTCTGTCGTTGCTGCGCGCAGTGGTGGGCATAGGCCGGGTTCGTGGTGCCGCACAGATTCCGTCGATTCGCGGGGCGTGCGCCGCGAATCGACCAAGGGAGTTACCGATGATGGGGGAGGAGTCTGTCCGCGATGGGCTCGTCGCACGCTGGCTCGGCTGGATCGCCGAGCAGCCCGAGCGTGCGCGGGGGATCTTTCCCAATGGTCATGGTGGAGAGCGCTTTCCGTCGCGGGCCGCAACAACATATCGACCGAGCGCGCGAGTTGCCGCCTTCGTGCGTGCGGCGTATCGGACGTGCACGTTTCCGAAATGCGAGGTGCCGTCTGCGAGGTGTCAGATCGATCACCTGGTCCCCTTCGATCAGGACGATCCGAGGCGGGGTGGCTGGACCATCGTGACCAATCTTCAGCCGGTGTGCGTATTTCATCATCAGGCGAAGACCTCGAAAGCGTGGTCGGCGGTCATGCTTGCAGGAGGGGCAATCTTGTGGTCCAACTCGGTCGGGTTACGTGCGGTCACGTTGCCGGACTTGTCGATCACGTCCGTTCCCCGACGCCGCCGACGCAGGAAGAAGTTGGACGACAATGCGCCGTCCCCGCTCGACCCCACCCGATGGGAGCTCGAGTTCAGCGGCTCAGCACCGCCGACACTCGCGAATTTTCGTTCTGCGTCTTCGGACATCGAGAGGAAGCAACTCGCGGAGAAGAGGCGCGCCTACCTCGAGCACTGCCGCGTCCTACACACGCGCATCCGACTCGACCGGAGTAGATACGATCCGGCCCCCTTCTGAACCAGAGCCCGTCCAGGGTGTGGTCAGAACCGCGCACCTGCTACCTTGAACGCCGTTCAAGTCTCTGGGGCAGGTGACCGCCCCTTCTCCGAGGAGCCCCCTGTGTCAGATGTCGACAGCAGTACCCGTCCGCCGAGCCGTAAGGTCAGCCGAATGAACGTCTCCGCCCGCGACATGGCGCAGATCGCAGTGTTCGCAGCGCTCATCGCTGCTCTCGGCCTGCCGGGATCGATCACGGTCGGCTTCTCCGGTGTCCCCATCACCCTGCAGACGCTCGGCATCATCCTGTCCGGCGCGATCCTCGGTGCCCGTAAAGGCACCGCCGCAGTCCTGGTGTTCCTCGCCCTGACGATGATCGGCCTCCCGCTTCTGGCCGGTGGACGTACCGGCCTGTCGGCGATGGCCGGCCCCACGGTCGGCTACCTGATCGGCTGGATACCGGCTGCGCTGCTCATCGGCTGGCTCACCGCCCGCATTCTGCCGAAGTACTCGGTGGCACTCGGCCTGCTCATCAACGCCGTCGGCGGCATCGTCGTGGTGTACGCATTCGGCATCCTGGGTCTCATCCTGCGTACCGACGTCGGAGTCTGGGCCGCGATCACCTCCAATGGCGCGTTCGTGCCCGGCGACATCGCCAAGGTCATCGTCGCCACAATCGTGGCCAAGAGCGTGCACCGTGCGTACCCGGGCCTGATCAAGGCGTGACTCTCGAGCTGGGAGGTCGAGGCAACGACCACAGCACGGCCGACGACATCGCGATCGTCTGGTCGGGTCGCACACTCACCTACGCCGATCTCGACGCAGCCGTCGAGCAATGGCCTTACCTCTCAGCACAAGACAACACAGCACACGACGCGTCAGGACTCGAGCTACCCGAGGCGCTGATCAGCGTGTTTGCGGCGGCGCGGCAGGGAAGCGCGGTGCACGTGGAGGACCCGGCTGCCAGACCCGATCGTGCCGAAGACCCGAGTCCCGACGCTTTCCTGCTCGTGGCGACCTCCGGCTCCACCGGACGCCCCAAACCGCTCGAACGCACCGCTGCATCCTGGGTCGACAGCTTCGCCGAATTCACCGAGATCACCGACATCCGGCCCACCGATTCTGTGCTGATCACCGGGCCACTGCACGCCACGATGCACCTGTTCGCCGCAGTCCACGCGCTGTGGCTGGGAGCCTGCGTCACCGACGACCCTTCTCGCGCCACGGCCGTACACGCGGTACCTGCGATGCTTCGCGACACGGTTCGCCGGATGCCCGGTGCGCGGGTAGCTGTCGCCGCCGGTGCCGGTCTCGACCCCGCTGCAGCGCAGACCATTTCGGCGACGGGAGTCAGGGTGGTGGAGTACTACGGCTCAGCGGAACTGTCGTTGGTGGCGGCGCGGGTGACAGGCGAACATGCGTCACTGCGACTGCTCCGCGACGTTGAGGCGCGCACCGAAGGCGGGTACCTGTTCGTCCGCTCGCCGTACTCGGCCATCGGTGCCGCTGCAGTCGGTGTTACTGCAGTCGGTGTCACTGCAGGTGATGTAGCCGGCTGGTGCAGCGTCGGTGATCTGGCGGAGCTCGACGGCCGCGAACTGACCGTCCACGGACGAGGCGACGCAGCAATCAATGTCGGCGGCACCACCGTCGTCGCGGAGGATGTCGAGCGCATCCTGACCACACTCGACGGCGTTCGGGCAGCGGCGGCCATCGGTTCTCCCCATTCCGTTCTGGGTGAAACAGTCTCTGCCGTCGTCGAACTCGATGGGTCCCGCGATCTGGACCGTATCCGCGCCGACGCCCGCTCGATCATGACCAAGGAAGCACTGCCGCGACGGTGGACGGTGGTGCAGCAGCTGCCCCGTACTGCGAGCGGCAAGATCGCCCGGAATGCCCTGCTATGAATGTTGCTGTCAGGACTGTTACCGCTGTGAATGTCCCTGTGATCGTTGCGGCCAAACGGACCGCGATCGGTGTTGCCGGTCATGGCTTCGCCAGTGTCACTGCACCGCACCTCGCGGCACCGGTGCTCGATGCTGTTGCAGCAGAGGTCATGTCACTCGATATTCCGATCGACGACGTTGTTCTCGGAAACTGTCTCGGCCCCGGCGGCGATGTCGCGCGTGTCTCGGCCCTGCTCGCGGGACTCGGCGTCGATGTCCCCGGCGTCACCGTCGACCGGCAGTGTGGGTCGGGCCTCGACGCCGTCATGCAGGCCGCGTCGCGCATCCGCAGCGGTGACGAGACGTTGATTCTGGCGGGAGGCGTCGAGTCGGCCAGTACGAGTCCGTGGCGGTTCTGGCCGCCGGTCGACGGCGCAGAACCTGTTCGCTACACCCGAGCGCCGTTCGCTCCCCACGGTTTCGACGATCCCGACATGGGTGTTGCTGCGGACCACCTCGCCCGCAGCGGCGGAATCGACCGGCAGCGGCAGGACGAGTACGCCGCACGGTCCTTCGCGCGAGCCGCGGCACACGACTTCTCCGCCGAGATCGTCCCGATCGGACAGGTGCGTGCCGACGAGCGTATCCGGCCCAACATGACTGCTCAGCGCTTGGGCAGGCTGCGCCCCACGTTCGTCTCGGACGGCACCGTCACGGCCGGCAATTCCTGCGGAATCTCCGACGGTGCAGCAGTTCTCGCGATCACCACGGCCGATCGTGCCGCGGGTATGCCGTCGCTGCGCATTCTCGGCAGCGCCGTGGCAGGGTCGGATACGGCTCTTCCCGGTCTGGGCCCGGTACCTGCGATCGAGAAGTTGCTGGCCCGCACCGGGGTAGCGCTCGCCGACATCGGAGTCATCGAGATCACCGAGGCATTCGCGTCGGTGGTGCTTGCGGTCTCGGATGCGCTGGGGATGGATGAAGAGCGCATCTGCCCCGAGGGTGGAGCCATCGCGATGGGGCATCCGTGGGGTGCGTCGGGCGCAATTCTGTTGGTGCGGTTGGCGTCCCGAATGCTGCAACCGGGTGGTCCGGCGCTTGGACTCGCGGCCTGCGCCATCGGCGGCGGGCAAGGTATAGCGATGTTGGTGGAGAGAGTGACATGAGGCTGGCATGAGCACGATCAGATTCGAGAACATTTCCCACTCGTTCGGCGAGCGGCAGGTACTGCACGGCATCGACCTGGAATTCGACGAGCGTCGCATCGGCATCATCGGATCCAATGGATCGGGCAAGTCGACTCTGGCTCGGATGATCAACGGGTTGATCAAGCCCGATGCCGGCCGCGTCACGGTCGACGGTCTCGATGCCGCGAAGAAGGGCGCGCAGGTTCGCAAGAGGGTGGGGTTCGTGTTCACCGATCCCGACTCGCAGATCGTCATGCCCACGGTGGCCGAGGATCTCGCATTCTCACTGCGCAGGTCCGGGCTGAGCAAGTACGAGGTTGCGAACCGCGTCGACGACATGCTGGTTCGCTTTCGGCTGGATCAGCATCGGGACCACCCGGCACACCTGCTTTCCGGTGGGCAGAAACAATTGCTCGCAATCGGTGCCGTGTTGATCAGGCGACCGGAGGTGGTGGTTGCGGACGAGCCGACCACGTTGCTGGATCTGCGCAACGGGCGCGTCGTCGCGCAGGCTCTGGATTCGATGGATCAACAGGTCATCGTCGTCACTCATCAACTCGCTCTGCTGGACAGCTTCGAGCGTGTCATCGTCATCGACGACGGCCGTATCGCGTTCGACGGTGCCCCCGCGGCGGCGGTCCCGGCATATCGGGAGCTGATCGGGTGATCGGTCTCTATCGCCCTGGTACCTCGCTGCTGCATCGGATGAGCCCGGGCTGGAAACTGCTGGCGCTCATGGTCTCGATTCTGGCGACCGTGATCTTCGCGCGTACACCGCTCGAGGTGGGCGTGGTGGCGCTGGTGGTCGCTGCCCTGTTCGCAGTGGCCGGTATTCCGGTGAAAGTCGCGCTGGCGCAGCTTCGTCCGGTGCTGTGGATGCTGCTGATCATCGGGGTGTTCCAAGTCCTGATCACCACGTGGCAGCGGGCCGCAGTGGTATGCGGGGTGCTGGTGATCTCTGTTGCCCTGGCGGCGTTGGTCACGCTGACCACCCGGGTGACGGACATGCTCGACACCGTCACCAGCGCACTGGGCCCCATCCGACGCTTCGGGGTCGACCCGGACCGCATCGGACTGCTACTGGCCCTTGCCATTCGATGCATCCCGCTCCTGGCTTCGATCGTCCACGAGGTCTCCGAAGCCCGGAAGGCGCGCGGACTGCAGTGGTCGATGACGGCTCTGGCCACCCCGGTTCTGGTGCGCGCACTCCGCACCGCCGATGCCATGGGTGATGCCCTGGTTGCGCGCGGTGTGGACGACGACGGTGTGTACGACGACGGTGCAGAAGACGGCGGTGAAGAAAACAGTGACGAGTGAGCTTCTTGCCGCCCGGATAGCGCAACACTCCGTGCGCGAGGACGTTGCGATCGTCGACGCGACCGGTCGGATCACTTACCGCGATTTCTGGAGCCGGGTGACGTCGGCGGCGACCGTGCTGGCGGGGATGCGCCGCATCGCAGTCTTGCCGACCTCTGATATCGGGTCGCTGATCATCGTTGTTGCGGCGATGCGGGTCGGGGTGAGTGTCGTTCTGCTGCATCGCCATCTGTTGCCCGGTGAGTTCGCCGCGGCAATGACGTTGTCCACGCCGTCCCTGATCGTGGCGCACCCGCGTCAGCACTCGCGATTGCACAGGTGGGGTGCAGACAGTGTTCTGGCACCCGAGCAACTCACCAGCGGCCCTGCCGCGCCGATCGATACGCCTGCACGCAGTGCCGAACTGCTCGTCGGCATCACGTCCGGAACCACCGGCCCACCGAAATTGTTCGTCCGAGATCAGGCGTCGTGGGCTGCGACGCTCGACCGTTCCGATTCGCTGTTCGAGCTCGGGCCGCGCGATCGAGTATCCGCATCCGGAACCCTCGATCACACGCACTTTCTCTACGGTGCGTTGCACGGTCTCACCCGTGGGGCGACGGTGGACCTGCGCAATGCCGATGCGGCTCTGAGAGATGGTGCCACGCATGTCTATTCGGTACCAACGATCGCCTGGGACATAGTGCGATCGAACGGGCGGTATCCCGGCGTGCGGGAGGTGCTCTCGTCTGCCGCTCGATGGCCGGAGTCGGGTCGAGTGGCGCTGGCAACGGCGATGCCGAATGCAACCATGACGCACTTCTACGGTGCGTCGGAACTGAGCTTCGTCTCGTACGACCGTCGAACCCCCGAGGGCACAGGGATCGAGGGTGCACTGTTCGACGGTGTCGAGGTGGAGACCAGGAACGAACTGCTGTATGTACGCAGCGACATGCTGTTCGACGGCTACCTGAGCCGGGTGGGTGACCACACCACCGTGACCGACGGACCGGTCGACGGGTGGATGACGGTCGGTGATCGAGGCAGTGTCGAAAACGGCCGACTGATCTTGTTGGGCCGCGGCAGTGAGACGATCGTCCGGGCCGGACTGACGGTCGAGTTGCCCCCGATCGAAGCGGCGCTGCTGGCGATCCCCGGCGTGCTCGAGGCTGGAGTTCTCGGAGTGCCCGACGATCGAGCCGGTGAGGTTCCGGCAGCTGTAGTTGTTGTTGCACAGACGGATTCGCCGTCGGCAATGCACATTCGCCGCGCATTGCGCTCGATGTTGCCCGGCCCGAGTCTGCCCGTCACCATCACAGTCATCGACGCCTTGCCGCGCACACCACGCGGCAAGCTGGACCGTCAGGCCTTGGGCGCGACCTTGGCGACCGTGCGGACCGTCGGCTCGCCCGTTGCGCCGGTGACCACGAACCAGACGGTCAACGCGCCGCCTTCGTAGCGGTGGCGCAGGGTCACGTGTTCGCCCGCCAATACCGGGGTCAGGTACTCGATCACGGCGCGGTGTGGCACCGCCGCCAACTGCGGGAGCTGGACCAGCAATTCCTCTACCGCATGCCAGTAGACGGCGTTGTTGAGATGATCGAACGGATCGATATCGGTTGCGCGCAAAGGGAAGTGCACGTCGGTGGGTGACGGCTCCGGCACCGGCTCGGTCAACCACGCCTTCCACCGCAGCCGGTGCTGCTCTGTGGTTCTGGCCAGCATTTCCAGGGCACCGTCACTGATGCGCGTGGGCATGCCGGTGTCCTTGCTGATGTTGATCCAGAAGCCCTCGGTCTCGATCCGTCCACCTTTGGGGGTCGTGAGCGCAACTCGCATGTTGGACCAGCGCGTCGACATCGACGAACACCACCGACGCATGTGCACCCGATCGGGAAAGTGAATGGGCTCGAAGACGTCGATCACGGTTCGCCGGACGATCCACATCGGATCGGTCTTACCCAGAGGTGTGGCGTCGAGGTTGTCGGTACCGACGTCCTGCAGGTAGCGCGCAACCCCGTCGAACCGAAGTCGGTTCTTCGGGTCGATGTCGCCTGTCCGGACCGGCCAGCTGGTCTCGAAGCCCTCGCCGGGTGGTGGTTCCGGTGCCAACTCGTCATCGAATCCGGCCGGTTCCACGCGTGCATTGGTCACGATCGCACTGTACGCGGGTAGGGGCAGTGGCTACTCGTCACACGATGTGCCGGGCCCGCATTCCGTCGAACACCGGTGCCACGCGAACCACGTCACCGGTGGTGGGTGCGTGCACCATCTGGCCGTTGCCCATGTAGATCGCCACGTGTCCGGGGCCTGCCGGTCCCCAGTTTCCGAACAGCAGATCGCCGGGCTGCGCCAGTTCCATTGGAACCTCGGTGCCGACGTTCCACTGTGTTTCCGAAGTGCGGGGCAGCGTCACCTTCCCGCCGGAGGCCTTGAACAGGGCGTACGACGTCAGGCCGGAGCAGTCGAATCCACCACCGGACGGACCGTTGATGTTTCCGCCGCCCCAGACGTAGGGCAGGCCCAGGTAGTCCATCGCCAATTGCACTGCCCGGCCTCCCATTCCGGTGAGGTCGAGGCCTGCGAACGGGGTCAGGATTGCGGCGAACTGGGCTTCGGTCGCTCTGATGCGGGCCACGTACGGCTTGGTCTGCGTCTCGTAATCGACTGTGCCCGAGGGCATTCCGCCTGATCGAAGCACCGCGCCCGCACCGGCGTTGTAACCGGCGAGCGTCAGGTCGATCGTGTCACCGGAGACCTTGCCCTCGCGCTTCCAGCCGTCCACCTGCCCGTAGATATCGCACAGCATCGTGCCCGACGCCATGACCGAGTCCCCGACGCTGTTGACGTCGACCACGCCGTTTCCGTCGTAGTCCTTGCCGTACGTCGCCCACGTGCCGGGCATGAACTGCCCCGGCCCCTGTGCGCCGGTACTCGACACCGGCGCAGTGGGCCCGAACCGGAATCCGTTCTCGGCGGCATAAAGTGCAGCGATCGTGGTGGCCTTGACGCCCCCGCAGATGTTGCCGGCCTTCTGCAACCACGGCACGAAGGCGGTGATCGCTCCTACTGCGCCCATACCGATCGCCCCGATATTGATGCCGGTGAACGTCGCGGGAACACCGGGAAACAGTGCGCGACGAATGGCCTCGGCCGACGCCATGAACGCCGTCTGGGTGGCGATATCGGCGGCGGTGTACGTGCGGCCTGCGAACTGAAAGGCACCGGCACCGAGTGCGGCCGCGGTAGAAGAGAGAGCGGTAGAAGAGAGCGCAGTAGATGACAGAGCGCTCGGCGAGAACACGCTGAACGGCAGTGGGGCGGAGGGGAGGCCGGCAGCGGCTGCGGTGGGGAGAGCGGCCAGTGCAGCTCCCGGCGCGGTCGGCCCCGCTGCGTTCTCGGCGGCTGCTTTCTCTGCCGCTGCTTTCTCGGTCGCTTCGATGTCGGCGACCGGCGGAAGGTTGGGTAGCACAGGTTCGACGGCAGTGTGCAAGCCCTCGGCGGCGTCGGACAACGTGTTCTCGGCGATGTCGGCGGCCGGCTCGGGCATGGTGCCCAGCAGTTCGTTCCACTGGTCGCTCATCGTCTTCGCTTGGTCCTCGGCATTGGCGGCGATGTCTGCGGCCTGATCCGTTATCGCCTTGTCCGGAATCGGAGCGGGGGCGTCGGTTCCGGCAACAACGCCGGCGGCGGACACGATGACGGCAACGATGACTGCGAATGGATCGCCTGCCATGAATCGACTCCTGTTACTCGAACGATCTTCCCCGAGCCAGGAGCTGTGATCAGTCTCACTCGGGTGCTGCTCCCATCATGCACGGTGCAGTCGTTCGACTCATGAGTTTTGCGAAACTGTCGACAGGAGCGAAGCTATGACGTCGGAAGCTATGACACTGTCAGAGCAGTCGACACCTCTACACCAACGAGGTCCAGTAGTCCGAGAACCGGATCCCGATGAGCGCGACGACGATTGCGTACCACACGGCAAGTAGGGTCCACCGCCATTCGAGGAAGAGGCGGCCGATCGTGCCACCGTTGTTCGAGCCGGTGCCGATCAAACGGCTCAGTGCCAGCACGAACAACGGCATCGTCACGGCCCACACCACCATGCAGTAGGGGCACAGTGCGCCGATCTCGTACAGGCTCTCGAAGATCAGCCAGTGCACGAACACTTCACCGAGCAACAGGCCGCCGGCCATTCCCAGCCAGAACCAGTGCGGCAGTTCGACGCGGCCGAGCAGAAGCACCCCGGCGACGAGTGCGACCGAGAAGGCGGCGATGCCCAGGATGGGGTTCGGGAAGCCGAAGAGCGCAGCTTGTTTCGTCACCATCACCGAACCGCACGAGAGCACTGGATTCAGGCTGCACGACGGCACGTACGACGCGTCCTCGAGCAACTTGAATCGTTCGATCGTCAGCGTCAGCGCAGCGAGTAACCCGATCGCGCTGAAGACTGTGAAGACTGCACCGCCGGCTCGGGTCCTCATGGAGTAACGGCTGCTGCTCAGTTACCGGCTGCTGCGGCGGCCGCGAGGATATTTTCCGGAGTCGGGTTGGCGACATCGGTTCCGTTGACGCGGACGTTCGGAGTTCCGTTGATGCCCTCGCCGATGACGGTCTGGGTGTGGCTGGTGACCCAATCGGTGTAGCTGCCGTCGGTGATGCACGACGCGGTGGCGGGGGAGTCGGCACCGGCGGAGGTGGCGATCTCGACGAGCTTGTCGTCTGTCAATCCGGTGCCGTTCTCCGCGGGCTGCTGCGCGAACATGGCGTTGTGCCATTCCATCCAGCTGTCCCGATCGTTCTCGGCGACACAGATCGCCGCGCTCGCGGAACGCGTCGAGTACATCGTGCCGTTCGAGAACCGATCGAGAATGGAGATGGGGCGGTAGTCCACCGCGACGTTGCCGGCGTCGGCCAGCTGCTGCAGTGTCGATCCGCTGATGGACTCGAAGTTCTTGCACGCCGGGCACTGGAAGTCTTCGACGACGCTGATGACGGTCGTGGCGTCGGGATTGCCGAAGCGGATGGCACCGGTGTCGGTCAACGAGGTCGGGGTGAGCTGGTCACCGGTCGACATGCTTGCGCCCATGGCCGGCGATGCCTCACCCGACGTCGAATTCCGGTTGACGATGAACAGAGCGATCGCGGCTACGAGCGCGATCAGAACGACAGCGACGACGATCTGAATCAGCGTGCGGCGATTCTTGTCGCCGCTCTGCATGGCCCTGATGTCCTTCGAAACGTTCTTGCTCGTGTTCACGCGGCCAGTCTAGGCAGGGCAACCTGAGTGTCAGATGAGAGCAGCGTCAGATGAGAGCAGCAAGTCTTTCGATGGCGAAGCGGTATCCGTCGATCCCGAGTCCGGCGATGACGCCGCTGGCGATGGGGGAGACGAACGAGTGGTGCCGGAATTCTTCTCGGGCATGCACGTTGGAGATGTGCACCTCGATGATCGGAACCTCCGGGATGACGAGAGCGTCGCGCAGTGCCACCGAAGTGTGCGTGAGTCCACCGGGGTTGATGACGATGCCCGACGCCACCCCGCGGGCCTGGTGAATCCAGTCGATGATCTGTCCCTCGTGGTTGGACTGCTCGGCCTGGACGGTGAGTCCGTGGTCGGCGGCGGTCTTTTCGCACAGGGCGACGACGTCGGCGAGGGTGTCGTGGCCGTAGACCTCGGGCTGGCGGGTGCCGAGCATGTTCAGATTCGGACCGTTGAGCACCAGCACGTGCTTGGCCATGACGTCACTCACTTTCTTGCTGGGCGAACTACCGAGTCGATCATTTCACAGCGAGGTTGACACAATCGTTGCGTGATTACTGGGAGAACCGTATGGGTGGTGTGGGGCGTCGGTGTCTTCGCGTATGTCATCGGGGTGCTGCATCGAACCTCGTTCGGAGTCGCAGGGCTGAGCGCGGCTGATCGATTCTCAATCTCGCCGTCGTTGCTGTCGTCGTTCGTGGTGCTGCAGGTGATCGTGTACGCGGCGATGCAGATCCCGGCGGGGGTGCTGCTGGATCGCATCGGTTCACGCAGGATGATCGCGGCAGGCGCGCTGATCATGGCGTCGGCACAGATCACGTTGGCGCTCACCGAGTCGCTTCCGGTCGCGGTGGCGGCGCGTGCGTTCGTCGGTGTCGGCGACGCTCTCACCTTCATCTCGGTACTGCGGTTGGTGCCCCGCTGGTTCTCCCCGAGGCGGGTGCCGATCGTCTCGCAGCTGACCGGTCTGCTCGGCCAACTCGGGCAGGTGCTCTCGGCGGTGCCGTTCTTGATCCTGTTGAACGGGCCGGGTTGGACGTTCGCCTTCGGTAGCGCGGCCGCCCTCGGGCTGCTCGCCCTCGTGTTGGTTCTGGCGCTCGTCAAGGATCGCCCCGACGCAGACACGGCACCGGAACCCGAGCCCACGTCACTGCGGCAGGTTCTCGCCTCCATCGCCGAGGTGTGGCGACGTCCCGGCACCCGGCTCGGCTTCTTCTCGCACATGGGTACGCAGTTCTCCATCACCGTGTTCGCTTTGCTGTGGGGCGTGCCCTACCTGACATCGGCGCAGGGCCTGTCGGCGGCGACGGCCGGCGCGTTGCTGACGGTGTCGGTGGCGGCCGCGGTGGCGTCGGGCATCGTGTTGGGTCTTCTCACCGGGCGGTACCCGATGCGACGGTCGTGGCTGGTGCTGTCGATCATGGTCGCCAGCGCGACGATGTGGGCGATCGTGCTGGCTCTGCCCGGGCCCGCTCCGCTATGGCTGCTGGTCTTGCTCGTCGTGGTGATCTCCGTGGGTGGTCCCGGTTCGGTGATCGGTTTCGACCTCGCGCGCACGTTCAATCCGAGCGCCAACCTGGGGACCGCGCAGGGGATGGTGAACATCGGCGGTTTCTTGGCGTCGCTGTTGGTCATCGCGGCGATCGGGTGGATTCTCGACGCGATGGGCGGCTACACCTTCCAAAGCTTCCGGGTTGCGCTGCTCGTTCAGTTCCCGGTGTGGATCGTCGCGATCACCGGTGTTCTGGCCACGCGACGCAAGACGCGCAAGGTGCTCGCGGCCGACGGCATCCACCCGCACACGATGCGCGAGGTCCGTGACCGTATTCGCGGTAAATAAACCTTTGCCGAAACGGCGTTCTGCGAGCATGCTGGTGGTCCGAATATCGTTGTAGGACACAAGCAAACGTTACGTAAAGGTGCAATAAAGAGATGGTAAGCGAGCCAGAAGTGACCGCCGGACCTGACGTGGCTCCGGTCAGCGGCGAGTATTCGCACCGCGAGATCATGACCATTCTGTCCGGCCTGATGATGGGCATGTTCCTCGCCGCCCTCGACCAGACCATCGTGTCGACGTCCGTGCGCACCATCGCCGACGATCTGAACGGGTTCTCGGTTCTGGCCTGGGTCACCACGGCCTACCTCATCACCTCGACGGTCTCCACCCCGCTCTACGGCAAGCTCTCCGATCTGTACGGGCGCAAGCCGTTCTTCATGACGGCCATCTCGATCTTCGTCGTCGGGTCCATGCTGTGCGGTATCGCGACCTCGATGTACGAGCTCGCTGCGTTCCGCGCCATTCAAGGGTTGGGTGCCGGTGGCCTGATGTCGATGGCGCTGGCGATCATCGGCGACATCGTTCCCCCGCGCGAGCGGGCGAAGTATCAGGGCTACTTCCTCGCCGTGTTCGGAACCTCCAGCGTGCTCGGGCCGGTCATCGGTGGTCTGCTCGCCGGGCAGTCCTCGATCCTCGGAATCACCGGCTGGCGCTGGGTCTTCTACATCAACGTTCCCCTCGGCATCATCGCTCTCGTCGTCGTCTGGCGGGTGCTGAACCTCCCCGTCTACCGCCGTGAAGCGCGCGTCGACTGGTGGGGTGCAGTTCTGCTCAGTGTCGGTCTCGTCCCGCTGCTCATCATCGCCGAGCAAGGCCGCGTCTGGGGCTGGAGTTCGCCGAGGGCGTTGCTGTGCTTCGGAATCGGCATCGTCGGCGTCATCGCGTTCGTGCTCGCCGAGATCAAGATGGGCGACGACGCCCTGATCCCCATGCGGTTCTTCCGAAACCCGCTGTTCTCGTTGTGTATTGCGGTCAGCGTCATCGCCGGTGCAGCGATGTTCGGCGGTATCTCGTTGCTGCCGCAGTACCTGCAGGTGGTCAAGGGATCCTCGCCCACCTTGGCCGGCTATCAGACCCTTCCGCTCGTCGGGGCACTGATGATCGCGTCCATCGTGTCCGGTTCGATCATCTCGAAGACCGGGCGCTACAAGATCTTTCCGATCGTCGGCACCGCACTGATGGCCATCGCCATGTTCACCTTCCACTACGTTCACGCCGATACTCCGCTGTGGCAGACGATGGTCGTGATGGGTGTGTTCGGTCTCGGCCTCGGTTCGATGATGCAGCCGCTGACACTCGCCATCCAGAACGCGATGCCGCCCAAGGACATGGGTGTGTCCACCTCTGCCGCAACGTTCTTCCGTCAGATCGGTGCGACGGTCGGTGTGGCGGTGTTCCTGTCGATGCTGTTCACTCAGCTGACCCCGAAGACCGGCGATGCGCTGATCGCCGCGAGCTCGACGCCGGCCTTCCAGCAGGCCGTGCAGACTGCGGCCGGCAGTTCCGATCCGCTCGAGTCCGGCTTCGCGAAGGCCATCGCGTCGGGCGATGCCTCCATTGCCGGTAGCGCCCTGCAGGACAGCTCGTTCATTCAGAAGCTCGAACCTGCACTTGCCGAACCGTTCCGGATCGGCTTCTCGGACGCGATGGACTACGTGTTCCTGGCCGTATCGATCCTGATGCTCATCGGCTTCGTGCTGGTGTTGTTCCTCAAGGAGGTGCCGCTGCGCACGATGTCGGGTCTGGCTGCCGCTCAGCAGGAACGCGACGAGGAGAAGGCAAACGAGACCGGTCCCGTCCTGTAAGCGAGCGGTGACGGTGGCCGTCACGCCAGCGCGAATCGCTCCAGCACCACCTGGGTGTCGTCGTTCACCGTGAAGTTCAAATCTCCCAATTCCTCGCGGACTTCGGCTGATTGCCAGAATTTCTCGTGTCCGGATCGCCACTGCGCCACATCGGCGTATCCCTCGCCTTCGTCGAGCGCATGTTGCCGCGGAACGTCCTTCAACGCAACGATATCGACGGCAGTGGTTTCTATGACTGCGACCGTCGTTCCCGTGGAATCCACCACCGCGCCGCGGTCGCCGACCCTCGGCAGCTCTTCATCGCTGTACTGCACCAACAGGCTGGCCGTACTGGTCTTCGCACCCGACAGCACGGCCGCAACGAGGCGGTCCCGTAGCGGACCGGGGTAGGCGAATTCGACGATCGGCAATGGGGTCACCGTCGCATCATATTTCGAGGTCGGCCCACACCAGTCGATGGTCCGAGGGGTGCTCGGCCTGATCGGGCCAGTACACCTGCGAGTCGACCACCGTCAGATCGTCGGACGGCAGTACGTAGTCCACGCGAAGGTCACCCGGCGTCGGATCGGCGAAATCGGCTGTGTCCGTTCCGTGCCCGTCGGATGTGGGTGATGGATCCTGTACTCGCGGCAGATCCAGCACCTGCGCGATGGAACCGTCCACGGAGTCGCCGTCGACTGGATCGCTGTTCTGATCGCCCATCATCACGAAGGAAGCTCCGTCTTCGAGCCCGCCGCGAACGCCCTTGTCGTCGTACAGGTAGTCCGCGCCCGAGATGTAGTCGGCACTGAGCCGGATCTCGTCGTGGTTGCGCTTGCCGTTGCGGTTCTCCGGTCCGTCGAAAGACGGGGGAGTGGGATGCGAGGCCAATACGTGCAACGTCGTACCGTTCACGTCGATCGGGACGTCCCAGTGCGACTTGCTCGAAAGCCTGAGTGCGTCCGAATTCGCGCCGTAATAGTCGCGCGGCAACAGCGAATCCGGCATGTCCTTCCACAGGAAGTTCTGGAACGTACGTACCGAACCGGTGTCGATCGGGAACTTGGAGTACACCACCATGCCGTATTGGCCGGGAAACTGCCCGAACCCCCAGGCATCACCCGGACCGCCGAGTGAACCGTCGTTGTCGAGATCCAGTCCCGAGTCGACGCCGGTGTTCACCGGCGCGGTGAAGAAGTACGGATACTGCCCGTCGAGATAGTTGTCGTTGAACAGGGTCGGCGCATCCTCGCCCGAATAATCGAACTCGTTGACCAGCAACACATCCGGTGAATTCGCTGCGATCACATCGGCTACCGCGCGAGCTTGCGCATTCTCCCCGGTCAGATCGGTGACCAACTGGCCGGCCGCGGCTCGGTTGAGGCTTGCGTTGAACGTCGCCACCCGGATGCTCGACGGTTCTGCAGGGGTCGGGTCAGCAGAAGACGGGTCCGCAGAAGAGCAGCCGGCAGCCATGAGGGCGAGGGTAACGGTGACAGCGACAAGGCTCGAGAGTCTCACCGGAATGACCCTAGGGACGGCAAACGAACGTAAGGTTACGAATTAACAAGCAAGCGTGCTTGCTTTTTTATCGTGGCTTTGTGAAGCTGGACCCATGGCAGACCTCGACACACTCGTGGCCTATCTCCGTGCCGAGGGCGATGACCTCGATGCGATGGTGGCCGAGCTGTCCCCAGAACGCTGGGCGGCACCAACTCCTGCGGTGGGCTGGACGATCGCACACCAGATCGCGCACCTGTCCTGGACGGACCACGTCGCAGAGCGCACCACGTCCGCGGCGGCCGGTGATGACCAGGCAAAGGAAGAGTTCGCTCTCACGATGAAGAAGGCCTGGGAGAACCCCACCGGCTTCGTCGACGAGGCGGCCGAGGAGGAGGCCCGCAATCCCGAGCTGTTGAGCACCTGGCGTACCCGACGCCACGCCATGACCGATGCGCTGAGGCAGGTCCCGTCGGGTGTCAAGATCGACTGGTTCGGCCCGCCGATGAGTGCTGCATCCATGGCCACCGCGCGTTTGATGGAAACCTGGGCCCACGGCCAGGATGTCGCCGACGCACTGGGCGTCACTCGCGTAGCCACCGACCGGATTCGGGGTGTCGCGCACATCGGCGTCCGCACACGGGATTTCGCGTACGCAGTGAACGAGCAGACTCCGCCGTCGGACCCGTTCCGCATCGAACTCACCGCACCGTCGGGCGAGTTGTGGACCTGGGGCCCCGACGACGCAGCGCAGCGCGTCACCGGACCGGCACTCGACTTCTGTCTTCTGGTCACCCAGCGCGCGCACCGCGACGACCTCGACGTCCATGCCGATGGAGCCGACGCCGCGCACTGGCTCACCATCGCCCAAGCCTTCGCAGGCCCTCCCGGAGCAGGACGGGAGCAAGCATGACCGTACGAATCGGTAACTGTTCCGGCTTCTATGGAGATCGCCTCTCCGCCATGCGTGAGATGCTCGAGGGCGGTGAACTCGACTATCTCACTGGTGACTATCTCGCCGAGCTGACCATGCTGATCCTCGGCCGCGACCGGATGAAGGACGCCACCCGCGGGTACGCCAAAACCTTTCTGCGCCAGGCCGAGGACTGCCTGGCGCTGGCCCTCGACAAAGGGGTCAAGATCGTCGCCAATGCCGGTGGACTCAATCCGCGTGGCTTGGCCGAGGCGCTGGAGAAGCTGGACTCCGGCGCGAAGATCGCCTACGTGGACGGCGACGACCTTCTCGGCAGGGCAGACGAGCTGGGTCTCGGCGGCCCGTTGACGGCCAATGCCTATCTCGGCGCGTGGGGCATCGTGGAATGCCTGAACTCCGGTGCCGACGTCGTCGTCACCGGACGCGTCACCGATGCCAGTGTCATCGTCGGCCCGGCTGCCGCGCACTTCGGTTGGTCGACAACCGATTACGATGCGTTGGCCGGAGCCGTCGTTGCGGGCCACGTCATCGAGTGCGGTACTCAGGCGACGGGAGGCAACTACTCCTTCTTCACCGAGATCGCCGACATGTCCCGTCCGGGTTTTCCGATCGCCGAGATTCACAGCGACGGATCGAGTGTCATCACCAAGCACGAGGGCACCGGCGGTGCCGTCAGCGTCGGTACCGTCACTGCGCAATTACTCTACGAAATCACCGGCGGCCGTTATGCGAACCCCGACGTCACCGCACGCATCGACACCGCGGTGCTGACGCAGGAAACCAGCGATCGAGTGTCGATCAGCGGCGTCACCGGAGAAGCCCCGCCGCCCACCTACAAGGTCTCGCTCAATGCACTCGGCGGCTTCCGCAACGAATTCACTATGGTGCTCACCGGTCTGGATATCGAGGCCAAAGCAGAACTGGCGCAACGACAATTTGAGTCGTGGCTGCCCGTTCGGCCCACTGAGCTCGACTGGACTCTGGTGCGTACCGACAAGCCCGACGCCGAGACCGAGGAAACCGCCAGCGCCTTGCTGCGCTGCGTTGCCCGCGACAGCAATCCCGATGCAGTCGGACGCCAGTTCTCCGCCGTTGCTGTCGAACTCGCACTGGCCAGCTACCCGGGTTTCTCGGTCACCGCGCCGCCCGGGAACGGAGCGCCCTACGGAGTGTTCACGGCAGGATTCGTCGACGCTCACGACGTTCCGCATACAGCGCACTTGGCCGACGGCACAGAAAGCCCCATCTCACCGTCGACGGATACGCGGGCTTTGGAACCTCTCGACGAACCGACCCTGCCACAGCCGAGAGCAGACGAAGCAACGATTCGCCTTCCACTCGGCACCATCGCCGCGGCCCGAAGCGGCGACAAGGGTGGTAACGCCAACGTCGGAGTCTGGGTCCGCACCGACGACGAATTTGCCTGGCTCGCTCATGCATTGACGGTCGAGACTCTGAAGACAATGCTTCCTGAGGCCGAGCATCTCGCCGTCACCCGGCATGTGTTGCCCAATCTGCGGGCCGTCAACTTCGTCATCGAAGGCATCCTCGGCCAAGGCGTTGCGTCGCAAGCCCGATTCGATCCACAGGCCAAGGGGCTCGGTGAATGGCTGCGCTCGCGGCACATCGACATCCCGGAAACACTTGCTTACAAGGGAGAACTCATATGAGTATCTGGACGACGCCCGAGCGCCGGCAGCTTCGCAAGACCGTCCGCAGCTTCGTAGAGCAGGACATTGCGCCGCACATGAATCAGTGGGAGACCGACGGCGAGATTCCGCGTGATCTGCACAAGAAGGCCGCCGCTCTCGGTCTCATCGGTGCCGGCTTCCCGGAGGAGGTCGGCGGCGACGGTGGAGATTTGGCCGACGCCGTGGTGATCTGCGAGGAGATGCACCAGGCCGGTGCCTCGGGCGGATTGTTCGCGTCACTGTTCACCAGCGGAATTGCGCTGCCGCACTTGGTTGCAGCGCGGGACGACGCACAGATCGACAAGTGGGTACGACCCACACTGGCGGGGGAGAAGATCGGTTCGCTCGCGATCACCGAGCCCGGCGGTGGTTCCGATGTCGGCCACCTGCGGACGAAGGCGGTCAAGGACGGCGAGCATTACGTCGTCAACGGATCGAAGACCTACATCACCTCCGGGTGCCGAGCCGATTTCGTCGTCACGGCCGTGCGCACGGGCGGCGAGGGTGCTGCCGGTGTCTCCCTGCTCGTCGTCGAGAAAGGCACACCCGGGTTCGAGGTCACCAGCAAGCTCGACAAGATGGGGTGGCGCGCCTCCGACACCGCTGAGCTGTCGTTCGTCGACGCCCGTGTTCCCGTGGCCAACCTGGTCGGTGCCGAGAACAGTGGCTTCGCGCAGATTGCGCAGGCGTTTCTCACCGAGCGCATCGCCTTGGCCGCCCAGGCCTACGCCAGCGCGCAGCGGTGCCTCGATCTGACGCTGCAGTGGGTCCGCGATCGGGAGACGTTCGGAAAGCCGCTCATAGCAAGGCAATCCGTACAGAACACCGTCACCGAGATGGCACGCAAGATCGACATCGCCCGCGTCTACACCCGTTCCCTCGTCGAGCGATCCCTGGAGGAGGACGGCGACTTCATCGCCGAGGTCTGCTTCGCCAAGAACACCGCCGTCGAATCCGGAGAGTGGGTGGCCAACCAAGCCGTGCAGCTCTTCGGCGGACTCGGGTACATGCGCGAGAGCGAAGTCGAACGCCAGTACCGAGACATGCGCATCCTCGGCATCGGCGGCGGGACCACCGAAATCCTCACCGGCCTTGCTGCAAAACGATTGGGGTACCAGGTATGAGCGTGCTGAAGTCCACTCTCGACACCGCATCGGAGCAATACACCGGTGCCACCGAGGCCATGCACACCAAACTGGCCGAAATCGATGCCGAGCACAACAAGGCGCTACTGGGCGGGGGACAGAAATACGTCGATCGGCACAAGAAGCGCGGCAAGCTCCTCGCTCGTGAGCGCATCGAGCTGCTGATCGACGAGGATTCCGCTTTTCTCGAACTGTGCCCACTTGCAGCGTGGGGCAGCGACTTTCCCGTCGGGGCCAGCACCGTCATGGGTATCGGCGTCGTCTGCGGGGTCGAATGCCTCATCGTCGCCAATGATCCGACGGTTCGCGGCGGAGCCAGCAACCCCTGGACCCTGAAGAAGGGGTTCCGCGGCAACGACATCGCCACCCAGAACCGGCTTCCGGTGATCTCGCTCGTCGAATCCGGTGGTGCCGACCTGCCCACGCAGAAAGAGGTGTTCATCCCCGGCGGGCGGATGTTTCGCGATCTGACGCAGCTCTCGGCTGCCGGGATACCCACCATCGCCCTGGTGTTCGGCAACTCCACTGCCGGCGGTGCCTACGTTCCCGGCATGTCCGATCACGTCGTCATGATCAAGGAGCAGTCCAAGGTCTTCCTCGCCGGGCCGCCCCTGGTGAAGATGGCCACCGGTGAGGACTCGGACGACGAGTCGCTGGGCGGAGCCGAGATGCACGCCCGAAAGTCCGGTCTTGCAGACTACTTCGCCGTCGACGAGCAGGACGCCATCCGCATCGGCCGCAGCATTGTCTCCCGGTTGAACTGGAAAAAGAAGGGGCCCGAACCACGCGCCGAGATCATCGAGCCGCTGGTCGATCCCGAGGATCTGCTCGGCATCGTCCCCACCGACCTGAAGATCCCGTTCGATCCCCGTGAGGTCATCGCCCGCATCGTCGACGGCTCGGACTTCGACGAGTTCAAGCCGATGTACGGTGGCTCGCTCGTCACCGGGTGGGCCGAGTTGCACGGCTACCCCATCGGCATCCTGGCCAACGCACGCGGCGTGCTGTTCAGTGAGGAATCGCAGAAGGCGACGCAGTTCATCCAGCTCGCCAACCGGTCGAACACACCACTGTTGTTCCTGCACAACACCACCGGCTACATGGTGGGCAAGGAATACGAGGAAGGCGGCATGATCAAGCACGGCTCGATGATGATCAACGCCGTCTCCAACTCGAAGGTTCCGCACATCTCGATCCTGCTCGGCGCGTCCTACGGTGCCGGCCACTACGGCATGTGTGGTCGCGCCTTCGATCCTCGTTTCCTCTTCGCGTGGCCGTCGAGCAAATCCGCCGTCATGGGCGGCGCGCAGCTCGCCGGTGTCATCTCCATCGTCGGACGGGCTGCCGCCGAGGCACGGGGACAAGCGTTCGACGCAGAGGCCGACGCAGGCCTACGCGCGATGATCGAGGCGCAGATCGAGGCCGAGTCGCTGCCGATGTTCCTGTCCGGACGCCTCTACGACGACGGCGTCATCGACCCGCGTGATACCCGCACGGTAGTGGGAATGTGCCTGTCGGCCATTGCCTCTGCCCCGATCGAAGGCACCGCCAACTTCGGTGTCTTCCGGATGTGAAGCCATGACCGTAACGTCCGTCCTCGTAGCCAACCGCGGCGAAATCGCCCGCCGCGTCTTCACCACCTGCCGCGCCGAAGGCATCGACACCGTCGCCGTGTTCTCCGACGCCGACGCGAACTCCCCGCACGTCCGTGAGGCCGATGCGGCAGTGCGGCTACCGGGCAACAGCTCGTCCGAGACCTACCTGCGCGGGGAGCTCGTCATCGCCGCCGCAGTACAGGCCGGAGCCGACGCAGTGCACCCGGGATACGGATTCCTCTCGGAGAACGCCGATTTCGCGCAGCAGGTACTCGATGCAGGCCTGACGTGGATCGGTCCGCCGGTCAAGGCCATCGAGCTGATGGGCTCGAAGGTCGAGTCCAAGAAGATGATGGCCGACGCCGGAGTGCCGGTGCTGACGCAGCTCGATCCCGAGTCGGTCACCGAGAACGAATTGCCGGTGCTGATCAAGGCCTCCGCGGGCGGCGGTGGTCGCGGCATGCGGATCGTGCGCAGCCTGGACACGCTGCAGTCCGAAATCGAGGCAGCAGGACGAGAAGCACTGTCGGCATTCGGTGACGGAACGGTGTTCGTCGAGCGCTACATCGAAACCGGCCGACACATCGAAGTTCAGGTCATGGCCGACCGGTTCGGCACCGTGTGGACGGTGGGCGAGCGCGAATGCTCCATCCAACGTCGTCACCAGAAGGTCGTGGAGGAAGCTCCGTCACCGCTCGTCGAACGCATCGACGGTATGCGCAAGAAGCTCTTCGAGGCAGCAACACTGGCCACCGAGGCCATCGGCTACGAGGGCGCGGGCACCGTCGAATTCCTCGCCGACGAACGCGGCAACTTCTTCTTCCTCGAGATGAACACCCGTCTACAGGTGGAACACCCGGTCACCGAATGCACGACGGGTCTGGATCTGGTGGCGCTGCAGATTCGGGTGGCGGCGGGGGAGCGGCTGCCCGTCGAGCAGCCGTCGACGCGCGGGCACTCCATCGAGGTTCGGCTGTACGCCGAGGATCCGGCTCAGGATTGGCAGCCGCAGAGCGGTGCCGTCCACCGATTCGACATTCCCGGTGCGCAGTTCGAGGTTCTGGAGAAAGCCGGAATCAGAGTGGATTCCGGCGTCGAGACCGGCAGCGTGGTGAGCACCCATTACGACCCGATGCTCGCCAAGGTCATCTCGTTCGCGCCGACACGAGATCAGGCAGCGAATCTGCTCGCGAAAGCGTTGCAGCGGGCCACCATTCACGGTCTGAAAACCAACAGAGATCTGCTGGTCAATATTCTGCGGCACCCGTCGTTCCTGTCCGGCGACACCGACACGGCCTTCTTCGACACCCACGGCCTCGATGTGCTGTCGAGTCCACTCGCGCAGGGACGAGCGGAGGAGCTGTCGGTGCTCGCCGCCGCGCTCGCGGACGCGGCGAAGAACACGGCGCAGGCGCGCGTGAACCGCGGATTGCCCGGCGGCTGGCGCAACCTCCGGTCGCAACCGCAGCGCAAGACGTACAACGACATCACCGTCGAGTACTCGATCGGGCGCGGCGGACTCACGTCCTCGGTGGAGGGCGTCGAACTGATAGATCACACCCCGACCTCGGTGACTCTCGACGACAACGGAATCCGTCGCATCTTCGAGGTCAGCAGTTATGGATCGGACGTCTTCGTCGATTCCGCACTGGGTCCGGTCAGGTTGATCAAAGCCCCGCGGTTCACCGACCCCACCGACGAGGTGGCGGCCGGGTCGCTGCTCGCGCCGATGCCGGGCAGCGTCATCAGAATTGCTGCGGCGCAGGGAGATACCGTCACTGCAGGTCAGCCCATTCTGTGGCTGGAGGCGATGAAGATGGAGCACACGGTGACGGCACCGGCCGATGGTGTGCTCACCGAATTGAACGTGCAGCAGGGTCAGCAGGTCGAAGTCGGCGCAGTCCTGGCCGTGGTATCAGAAGGAGCAGAGCAAGCATGAGTTTCATCGAAACCGAAGAGCAGAAGGGTCTGCGCAACGCAGTCTCGTCACTGGGCAAGCGCTACAACTACATCGACTACGTGTTGCCCAAGGCACGCAAGGGTGAGCCGCTGACCGAGCTGTGGAACGAGGCGGGCAAGCTCGGCTTCCTCGGTGTCAATCTGCCCGAGGAATACGGCGGCGGCGGCGCAGGCATCTACGAGCTCGCGCTCGTTCAGGAGGAGCTGGCCGCGCACGGTGCCGGTCTACTGCTCGTGGTTGTCAGTCCGGCCATCTGCGGCACCATCATCGGCAAGTACGGCACGGCAGACCAGAAGCAGGAGTGGCTCACCGCTCTCGCCGACGGGTCGAAGATCATGGTCTTCGGCATCACCGAGCCCGACGCCGGATCGAACTCGCACCAGATAACCACCACTGCGCGTCGCGACGGAGACGAGTGGGTCCTCAAGGGCAACAAGATCTACATTTCCGGTGTGGATCAGGCCGATGCCGTGTTGATCGTGGCGCGCACCGAGGATTCCAAGACCGGCAAGCTCAAGCCTGCCTTGTTCATCGTGCCCACCGACGCTCCCGGTCTGCAGAAGACGCAGATGGAGATGGACATCGTCGAGCCCGATCACCAGTTCGTGTTGTTCCTCGACGACGTCCGGCTGCCCGCCGAGGCACTCGTCGGTGAGGCCGATGCCGCGCTGATGCAGTTGTTCGCAGGGCTGAACCCCGAACGCATTCTCGGTGCCGCTATGGCCATCGGGATGGGCCGATACGCCATCGACGCCGCGGTGAAGTACGCCAAGGAACGCACCGTCTGGAAGACGCCGATCGGTGCTCACCAAGGTCTGTCGCATCCGTTGGCACAGTGCAAGATCGAGCTCGAACTGGCGAAGCTGATGATGCAGAAGGCGGCGGTGCTCTACGACTCCGGTGACGATTTCGGAGCTGCGGAGGCCGCGAACATGGCCAAATATGCTGCCGCCGAGGCCAGTATCAAGGCACTCGACCAGGCGATCCAAACCCACGGCGGTGCCGGGTTGAGCAGTGAGTACGGATTGGCTGCGATGCTCGGAGCGGCCCGCATCGCCCGGGTCGCACCGGTGAGCCGGGAGATGATTCTGAACTTCGTGAGCCAGCACTCGCTCGGACTGCCCAGAAGCTACTGATGGCGGTCACAGTCGAGTTCGCCGGCGGGAAAGCGTATGTGACGCTGGATTCGCCCGAGAATCGAAATGCGCTGTCCTCCGTGCTGGTCGACGAGCTCAGTGCAGGGCTAGTCGCTGCGGCCGAGAACGACGACGTCAGAACCATCGTGCTCGGTCACACCGGTGGAACATTCTGTGCCGGCGCGGATCTTCGGGAAGCCGGTGCGTCGCCGGAGCTGCGCACCCGGCAGATGCTCGACCTGATGCGGTTGATCATCGACACTCCGAAGCCCGTCATCGCCCGCATCGACGGGCACGTCCGGGCCGGGGGAATGGGCCTCGTCGCGGCCTGCGACATCGCCGTCGCCGGACCGGAGAGTTCGTTCGCGTTGACCGAGGTTCGCCTCGGCCTGGCCGCGTCGGTCATATCCGTTGCCGTGCTGCCGCGGTTGTCGTCGCGATCGGCGAGTCGCTACTTCCTCACCGGGGAGACGTTCGACAGTGCGACGGCCGAGGCGATCGGCCTGATCACCGTGGCCGATGCCGTTCCCGCGGCCGCGGTCGCCGAGTACGCGATCATGTTCGGCAAGTGCTCGCCGCAGGGTCTGGCCGAGTCGAAACGACTCACCACGGCCGCCATCCGGCGCGAGATGGACGACCGTGGAGCGGCCGTCGCCGAGCAATCGGCCAGGTTGTTTGCATCGGAGGAGGCTCGTGAGGGGATGATGTCCTTTCTGGAGAAGAGACCTCCGTCCTGGGTGCTGGAGAAGTAGGGAGATGGTGATGGCGCGCGAACCCAAGCAAGATCGCAGCAGGGTGACGCGTCAGCGACTGCTCGAGGCGACGATCGATTCACTCGCGGAGCAGGGCTGGGTTGCGACGACGGTCGGTGTGGTCGCAGAACGCGCCGGCGTCTCGAGGGGCGCGACCCAACACCATTTCCCGACGCGTGAGGACCTGATCACCGGGGCCCTCGAGTACATGTTCGACACGCGAATGGACGACGCGCGGCGCGAAGCGCAGGACATCCCACCGGGCCCTGGTCGAACGGCGCTCGTGGTGGAGCGGCTCGTCGAGTACTACACCGGCCCGATGTTCAAAGCGGCGCTGCAGGTGTGGACGGCGGCATCGGCCGATCCCGAGTTACGCGATCGAATCGTCCCCCTGGAGGAGCGGTTCGGCCGACGTGCGCACCAGATGGCCGTCGAGAACCTCGGAGTCGACGACAACGATCCCGTCACTCACCGCCTCGTTCAGGCGACCCTCGACCTCGCCCGTGGTCTCGGGCTGGCCGACGTGCTGACCGATGATGCGCGACGACGGGCCGAGGTCGTGCGATCGTGGGCCGAGGTACTGGATGTGTCGTTGAACGCGCGGCTGTCCGCAGCGTCGGTGGGAGCGCGCTAGAACCCACACGGTCTGCAGCAGTGACCCACCTGTGCTTGAGTCGCTCTGGTGACTTCCGATATCGCACGCGTGCACCGCGGCCACGTCTTTCACGTCGCAGGCTCGCCCACCGTGACGGACGCCGCTGCGGCCCTGGTGTCGATTCCCGACGGTGCCCTCGTGGTCGGCGAGGACGGCGTCATCGAGTTCTGTGGTGAGTTCGATTCGCTCCCACATCGATTCGCGGGTATCCCGATCGAAGATCACCGGCCGGGGTTTCTGCTGCCGGGATTCGTCGACACCCACATTCACTTTCCGCAGACCTACGCCGGAGATTCCTACGGCGGCGGGCAGCTGCTCGAGTGGTTGAACACGTGCATCTTCCCGTCCGAGTCGCGCTTCTCCGATCCCGAGTTCGCCGCGGCGGCGGCCAGGGACTTCTGCGCCGCACGCATTCGGGCCGGCACCACGCAGGCCATGGTGTTCGGATCGGCATTTCCGCACGCACAGGATTCGCTGTTCTCGCAGACGCTCGAGCACGGACTGCGCATCGTCAGTGGCCGCGGTGTGCAGACCACCGGCCCGTCGTCGGCGCAGGCATTGATCACCGGTGAGGACGAGGCCATCCGGTTGGTGTCCGAGGAGATCGAGAAGTGGCACGCCGCAGATACCGGCGACGTCGACACGGCGATGCTGCACGTCGCCGTCGTACCGAGGTTCTCGCTGTCGGTCACGACCGACACTTTGAGGAATCTCGGTGAGCTCTACGATTCGGTGCGCCACCGGGGCGTCTATTTCCACACGCACCTCAACGAGAACGATCGCCCGGGCACCGGGGAGATCGACGCCACCAAGAATGCCTACGGGGTGAATACCTACCTCGACACGTACGACGGCAAGTTCCTGCCGGGCTCGCAGGTCGGCGGTAAGAGCTTCCTGGGTAGGCGCACCGTCCTGGCCCATGCCGTGCACTGTCAGGACATCGAACTGGAACGAATGGCCCAGACCGGCACCTCCGTAGCGCACTGTCCCACCTCGCAGCAGTTTCTGGGCTCGGGCACCATGCCGTGGAAGCGAACCGTGGCCGCGGGGGTAAACATCGCCATCGGTTCGGATTTCGGCGGCGGTGACGAGTGGCTGCTGCCGCAGGTGCTCGCCGACGCGTTCAAGGTGCACATCTCCGAGCCGGGTGACGCCGGCCTGTCCCTGCATCCGGCGGAACTGCTGTTCACCGGAACACTCGCCGGCGCGCGGGCCTTGGACATGGAGAACCGCATCGGCAACTTCGACGCGGGCAAGGAAGCAGATTTCGTCGTCGTCGATCCGTCCGCGTGGCCGCAGCTGGCCGCAGCGATGGCCAACGGCGTCCGCGCCGACGATGTGGAGCTGGCTCGGGATCAGACACTGTTCGCTCTGCTGATGTCGATGCGCGAACCTGCCATCGTGGGTGTGTACGTCCGGGGACGCGCGGTGCACGGCACATGACTGGCACCCTGTCGGGTTGATAAGTTCGGTGCGACGTCGAACTGCAGCATCGAAGGAACACGCGAGGACGGCATGAAGCGAGTGGCACTGGTGATCACCGCAGTTGCCGCGTTGGTCGCGGGGTGCGGTGGGGCCGATACCGACGCTGCCGATACTGCGACCGAGGCAGCGACGACGACCACCGAGGCATACGAACCCGGTCCGTTCTTCGGCGAGTGCGGATCGATCACCGACGCCGAGGTGCAATCAGCGTTCGGAGCAGGCCCCTTCGGTCAGATCACACGCAACTCCGTCGGCTGCCAGTGGGAAACCGTGGGCTTCGGCGGGCCCGGCGTCAGCTTCTCCTGGTATCGCGGTAGCCCGATCGGCCGCGAACGGGCGGGCTCGGAGCTGATCGGCCGCCCGGCCCAAGACATCGAGATCGACGGCAATCCGGGGTTCGAGGCCGAGCAGGGCCCGTTGTGCGAGATCGGCGTGCAGTTCGGCGACGACTTCTTCCACTGGTCCATCACGTACTCCGACCAACCTGCGGCGCGCCCGCCGTGCGACGTCGGAAACGACCTCGCGAAGCTGACCGTGGAGCGCAAGCAATGAGCGCGCGACCAACCGGAACGAGGCGCGTGATCGCCGCCGCAGCGACGCTGCTTCTTGCCGCCGGTTGCTCCCAGACGGTGCAGGGCACACCGCGGCCGGCGAGCTTCGCCGGCTCGGGTGGCGAAGAATTCACCGAGTTGTTGACCGAGTGCGACGCCGTCTCCGATGAGCAGATTCGCGATACCACCGGTGCCGACGACATCGCCCGGGGCTTCTTCGGGGCCATCTGCCGGTGGGATCTGATCGGCTCCGCAGGCACGGTGAAGGTGACGTTCAACTGGTTCGAGTCCGGCACTCTGGCCGCCGAACGTGCCGCCGACGAGAAGATGATGTACACCGTCACCGACACAACAGTGCAGGGCCGCAAGGCAATACAGGCCCAGCGTCCGAACGATTCCGCATCGTGCGGGGTAACGGCCGGCGCGGATCGAGCGGGCATCTTCGGGTGGTGGGTGCAGTATCGGCCGGATGTCGCTCACCCCGATCCGTGCCAGGCCGCGGCGAAGCTGGCCGACCTCACACTCAACCTGAGCAGATAGGCTGCGTATCAGGGCGAAGGGTGTTTTGACCCGAGGCCGCGCCGCCGGGTATCGTTATGGGTCGTGTCCGGCCTGCCCGGACCGTTTGTGTGCCTATGCGAGGTACAGCCGTGCGCACGTTCGTGAGAAAGAGCGCGCAACCGGCTGGACGTGTGGGGGTATGCGACACACCCGACCGCGGGGTGCAAGAGACCCGCGATAGCAGTACTGGAGCAGCAGCAGTACCGGGTGAGGAGCAGTGTTCTCTTGCTCCAACTGCTAGATCCCTGTTTATCGACACGAAGAAAGCCGGTTTATGCCAACGATCAACCAGCTGGTCCGTAAGGGTCGCACCGACAAGGTCGCGAAACTGAAGACCGCTGCCCTCAAGGGCAGTCCCCAGCGCCGTGGCGTGTGCACTCGCGTGTACACCACCACCCCCAAGAAGCCGAACTCTGCTCTCCGTAAGGTCGCGCGTGTTCGCCTGACCACCTCGGTAGAGGTCACCGCATACATCCCCGGTGAGGGTCACAACCTGCAGGAGCACTCGATGGTGCTCGTTCGCGGCGGTCGTGTGAAGGACCTCCCGGGTGTGCGTTACAAGATCATCCGCGGCTCGCTCGACACCCAGGGTGTCAAGAACCGCAAGCAGGCTCGCAGCCGCTACGGAGCCAAGAAGGAGAAGAGCTGATATGCCACGCAAGGGCCCAGCACCCAAGCGGCCGCTGATCAACGACCCGGTCTACGGATCCCCGTTGGTCACGCAGCTCGTCAACAAGATCCTCCTCGACGGCAAGAAGTCGACCGCCGAGCGCATCGTCTATCAGGCACTCGAGCAGGTCCGCGAGAAGACCGGCAGCGATCCCGTCGTCACGCTCAAGCGTGGACTGGACAACGTCAAGCCCGCCCTCGAGGTTCGCAGCCGACGCGTCGGCGGTGCCACCTACCAGGTGCCCGTCGAGGTTCGTCCCGGCCGCTCCACCACGTTGGCACTGCGCTGGCTGGTCACGTTCTCGCGCGCTCGTCGTGAGAAGACCATGGTCGAGCGTCTGGCCAACGAATTGCTCGACGCCAGCAACGGCCTCGGTGCCGCTGTGAAGCGTCGCGAAGACACTCACAAGATGGCCGAAGCCAACAAGGCGTTCGCCCACTACCGCTGGTGATCTCCTCGCTCGGGCGGTATCCGGAACTAACCGGTACCGCCGGAGCGTTGATCAGCTCAGGCAATACCTCTTCCAACACCAAGGCGGGTTAACTCGTGGCACAGGACGTGCTGACCGACCTCAACAAGGTCCGCAACATCGGCATCATGGCCCACATCGATGCCGGCAAGACCACCACTACCGAACGCATCCTCTTCTACACCGGTATCTCCTACAAGATCGGTGAAGTTCACGATGGCGCAGCCACGATGGACTGGATGGAGCAGGAGCAGGAGCGTGGCATCACGATCACCTCTGCTGCCACGACGTGCTTCTGGAACGACAACCAGATCAACATCATCGACACCCCCGGTCACGTCGACTTCACCGTCGAGGTGGAGCGTTCGCTCCGCGTCCTCGACGGCGCTGTCGCAGTGTTCGACGGCAAAGAAGGTGTCGAGCCGCAGTCCGAGCAGGTCTGGCGTCAGGCCGACAAGTACGACGTGCCGCGTATCTGCTTCGTCAACAAAATGGACAAGCTCGGCGCGGACTTCTACTACACCGTGCAGACCATCATCGATCGTCTCGGTGCCAAGCCGCTGGTCATCCAGCTGCCCATCGGCGCAGAGAACGACTTCGAGGGCGTCATCGACCTCGTGCAGATGAAGGCTCTCGTGTGGAGTGGCGAGACCAAGCTCGGTGAGAAGTACGAGATCCAGGAGATCCCGGAAAACCTCAAGGAGCGCGCAGACGAGTACCGCACGCAGCTGCTCGAGACCGTGGCCGAGTCCGACGAAGCGCTTCTGGAGAAGCACTTCGGCGGCGAAGAGCTCACGATCGAAGAGATCAAGGGCGCCATCCGCAAGATGACGGTCAACAGCGAGCTGTACCCGATCCTGTGTGGATCCGCGTTCAAGAACAAGGGCGTTCAGCCCATGCTCGACGCGGTCATCGACTACCTCCCGTCTCCCCTCGACGTTGCCGAGACCATCGGACACGCCGTCGGCGACGAGGAGAAAGAGATCACTCGCAAGCCGTCCGCAGACGAGCCGTTCGCGGCTCTCGCGTTCAAGATCGCGACGCACCCCTTCTTCGGCAAGCTGACCTACGTCCGGGTGTACTCGGGCAAGGTCGACTCCGGCGCTCAGGTCATCAACTCGACCAAGGGCAAGAAGGAGCGTCTGGGCAAGCTGTTCCAGATGCACTCCAACAAGGAGAACGCGATCGCGACCGCGTCTGCCGGTCACATTTACGCCGTCATCGGCCTCAAGGACACCACGACGGGTGACACGCTCTGCGATCCGCAGAACCAGATCATCCTCGAGTCCATGAGCTTCCCGGATCCGGTCATCCAGGTCTCGATCGAGCCGAAGACCAAGTCCGACCAGGAGAAGCTGGGAACAGCTATCCAAAAGCTCGCCGAAGAGGATCCCACCTTCTCGGTGAAGCTGGACGAGGACACCGGTCAGACCGTCATCGGCGGCATGGGCGAGCTGCACCTCGACATCCTCGTGGACCGTATGCGTCGCGAGTTCAAGGTCGAGGCCAACGTCGGCAAGCCGCAGGTCGCGTACCGCGAGACCATCCGCAAGACGGTCGACAAGCACGACTACACCCACAAGAAGCAGACCGGTGGCTCCGGCCAGTTCGCGAAGGTCATCATCAAGCTCGAGCCTTTCGAGGGCGAAGACGGCGCGACCTACGAGTTCGAGAACAAGGTCAGCGGTGGTCGTGTGCCCAGGGAGTACATCCCCTCGGTCGACGCTGGTGCTCAGGACGCCATGCAGTACGGTGTTCTCGCCGGATACCCGCTGGTCAACGTCAAGGTCACACTGCTCGACGGTGCGTACCACGACGTCGACTCGTCGGAAATGGCCTTCAAGGTCGCCGGCTCACAAGCGTTCAAGGAAGCTGCTCGTAAGGCCAGCCCCGTCATTCTCGAACCCGTCATGGCCGTCGAGGTCATCACGCCCGAGGATTACATGGGTGAGGTCATCGGCGACCTGAACTCCCGCCGTGGTCAGATTCAGGCCATGGAGGAACGCAGCGGTGCCCGTATCGTCAAGGCACTGGTTCCGCTGTCGGAGATGTTCGGCTACATCGGAGACCTCCGGTCGAAGACGCAGGGCCGCGCTAACTACTCCATGGTCTTCGATTCGTACGCAGAGGTTCCCGCGAACGTCTCGAAGGAAATCATCGCGAAGGCGACCGGAGAGTAATTCTCTTCAGCTGCTGGACCACGCTCGACCTGTAATAAGTAACAACACATACGCGTGCTGGCCCCGTCGGGGCCCGCACAGATCAGTCCAGGAGGACACACAGTGGCGAAGGCGAAGTTCGATCGGACGAAGCCGCACGTCAACATCGGCACCATCGGTCACGTTGACCACGGTAAGACGACGCTGACGGCTGCAATCACCAAGGTTCTGCACGACAAGTTCCCGGACCTGAACGAGGCCTCGGCTTTCGATCAGATCGACAAGGCTCCGGAGGAGAAGGCTCGTGGTATCACGATCAACATCTCCCACGTCGAGTACCAGACCGAGAAGCGCCACTACGCGCACGTCGATGCACCGGGTCACGCCGACTACATCAAGAACATGATCACCGGCGCGGCTCAGATGGACGGCGCAATCCTGGTCGTGGCAGCAACCGACGGCCCGATGCCGCAGACCCGCGAGCACGTGCTGCTCGCTCGCCAGGTCGGCGTGCCGTACATCCTGGTCGCACTGAACAAGGCCGACATGGTCGACGACGACGAGATCATCGAGCTCGTCGAGATGGAGGTCCGCGAGCTCCTCGCTTCGCAGGAGTTCGACGAGGACGCACCGGTCATCAAGGTCTCCGCACTCAAGGCACTCGAGGGTGACGAGAAGTGGGGCGAGTCGGTTCTGGAGCTCATGCAGGCCGTCGACGATTCGGTTCCGGACCCCGTCCGTGAGACCGACAAGCCGTTCCTCATGCCCGTCGAGGACGTCTTCACCATCACCGGTCGTGGCACCGTGGTCACCGGACGTATCGAGCGCGGCTCGGTCAACGTCAACGAAGAGGTCGAGATCGTCGGCATCCGCCCCGGCTCGACCAAGACCACCGTCACCGGCATCGAAATGTTCCGCAAGCTGCTCGACTCGGGTCAGGCAGGCGACAACGTCGGCCTCCTCGTTCGTGGCATCAAGCGCGAAGACGTCGAGCGTGGACAGGTCATCATCAAGCCCGGCACCACGACTCCCCACACGGAGTTCGAGGGCAACGCCTACATCCTCTCGAAGGACGAGGGCGGCCGCCACACGCCGTTCTTCAACAACTACCGCCCGCAGTTCTACTTCCGTACCACGGACGTTACGGGCGTTGTGACCCTCCCCGAGGGCACCGAGATGGTCATGCCCGGTGACAACACCGAGATGTCCGTCACGCTGATCCAGCCGGTCGCCATGGACGTCGGCCTGCGTTTCGCAATCCGTGAGGGCGGTCGTACCGTCGGAGCCGGTCGCGTCACGAAGATCATCAAGTGATCTAGTTTCACCCAGCTCTACCGAAGCGGCACTCACCCGAAAGGGTGGGTGCCGCTTTTTTGTTCGTGCAGCTCCGCCCTCCGCGCATGGATCCGCCGTTCGCCCACCCCGGGTTGGGATCAATGTGGGTTTCAGTCGGTCTGAGTGCAA